>JAPJRC010000081.1 GCA_030824805.1 Micavibrio sp. | reverse complement strand
CCCCTGCTCCGTGTCAAAATCTATGATGGTCGAAGGCGGCAGTGCACGGCCACCCATTTCGCCGGAATACGGCTCGCACTCCAGCAGGTCTGCCAGACGCGCAAACGCACCCTCAAGAGCCTCGTCGCAATTGTCGAAAAGGAACGCGCATTCCACCAGCATGCCCGCATAGAGCATGAGGACTTTCATCGCGTCGGTACCCAGTTCCGGCTCTTCAGCCAGCGCTTGAATCGAGGTGTGAATCCGGATGGCCACATCTGCCTTGGCGGTATGTGTTTGCATATTCTTATTGATTTTTTATTTAGAGAATCGAGAGGGTTGGAGGCTTTAGTTCAAGTTGTGGATAAGTGAACGAATCACCCTATTAAATTTAATCGAAGTCCTCTGAGTCGTAAATACCCCACAGGAATTTTCTTTCCGCGAAGCCCTCATAGCCATCCGCTTTCACCTCGCACCACGCGCCGTGGCAAGCCTCGACAACCGCCACAACGTTGGGCTCCAGATACGCCAGAATACGAGCGTCTGTCTGGGCTTCCTTGCGGACAGCCAGCGTTTGCTCACCTTTTACGATCACGGAACGATCGCCGGACAGCAGTGAAGAATGCACCCAGCCGTCATCGCCGTCCATATCGCGGATTTTCCGCCACGTGTCGAATTCCTGGATAATCTCCACCGGCAGGCGCTCGCGCTGGTAAACCCATTTGATGGGGTAACGAAGTGCCGGACCAGTGCGGACAAACACCTTTTCAGCCGCCAGAGTCACAAAACGCGGTATGGGAAGGCCTGAGGAGGTTTTGTCGGGATCTTGGTCCAAAGCAGGCTCGGATGCTTCCGAAGCCTCGGCCACAGGCACAGCCTGGTCCTGTGCGGATGAGGCAAAGGGGAAAAGAAGCAGAAATGCAGCGAAAAGGACGAATTTTTTACCCATAATCAAATCGATATGATAAAACCCGCCCGACTTCAAGAGGATGAACCGTGAACAAAGCGACGCCCCACATCTCTGTTGCGCCAATGATGGACTGGACGGACCGGCACTGCCGCTTCTTCCATCGTCTCTTATCGCCCAATGTGCGGCTCTACACGGAAATGGTCACAACCGGCGCGCTCCTGCATGGCGATGTAGACCGCCACTTGCGCTTTGACCCTTACGAGAAATACGTTGCCCTTCAACTTGGCGGTTCAGAGCCGGATGATCTTGCCACCTGCGCTAAGATGGGGGCGGATTACGGATACGATGAAATCAACCTGAACTGCGGTTGCCCGTCCGAGCGCGTGCAAAAAGGCGCGTTCGGCGCCTGCCTGATGGCAGAACCCGCCTTCGTCGCCCGCGGCGTGGAAGCGATGGCAAAGGCCGTCGATATTCCCGTCACCGTCAAATGCCGCATCGCGATTGACGAGCACGAGCCCTACCCGTTCCTGCACCGGTTCATCACCGATATTTCGAACGCCGGATGCAGGATGGTGATTGTGCACGCACGCAAGGCGTGGCTGAAGGGATTATCGCCGAAAGAAAACCGCGAAGTGCCACCGCTCGATTACGATCTTGCCGCGCGCATGAAGACGGAATTCCCGCATCTTGAAATCATCGTCAACGGTGGAATCAAAACGGTCGGGGAAACAAAGTCACATTTGCAAAGATTCGATGGCGTGATGATCGGCCGCGAAGCGTACCAGAATCCCGAACTGCTTTCCGCACTGGAGCGCGACATCTTTGGCAACGCCGCCGCACGCCCCGCGAACGATGCCGTCTTGGAAATGATTCCCTATATTGAAAAGCAGATGAAAGATCACGGCACGCCGATCAACACGGTAACACGCCACATGATCGGATTGTTCGGCGGGCAGCGCGGCAGTCGTGCGTGGCGCAGAGAACTTTCGACAAGGCCGCATCTTCCGGATGCAAAGCCGGCCTTCCTGCAGGAAGCGCTTAAATCTTTCGGCTGATTGATAGATACAAATCAGAAATGCGCGTTGTGTTTCGCGTTCTGGTAGGCGCCATAGGCAGGGTTGCTCATCCGGCACCATTCGATCTTTTCTGAAGTATTCCAGTTACACTGCATGCCTTCGCTGTCGCGGATATAGCAATCCCGTTTGTCGCGGCTGGCTATCATGCCGTTGCCAAGATCCGTGCCGTTGCTCGCAACATTGAATTCCTGTCCGGTTTTGTCCGTGATTGAACAAGACCGTTTTTTCACATCCAGCTTGTAATCACCCGTCCAGTCCGGAGGCGCCATGTAAATATACTCGGCTGGCGCGGACGGGTCTTCCGCGGCCTGCGGTGCGCAGGATGCCAGGAACAAAGATGCAATAGCAGAAGAACCTAATTTACTCATAAACAAGAGGCTAGAGGCGTTTTAAGCTTATGTCAATAACAGGGGGAACAGCCGCCTGATAACCTCAAGGGAGGTTAAATTTGCTTTTTTCTGTAGCTCGTTGATAATGTATCCAGTTTACCTGTGAAGGGCCCCTATGAACTGGCAACGGCTGGACCGCGACAACACCATAAAAATCATCGAAAGCGTGAGATCCGCTGGCGAGGCAGGCCTCTTTTCGTTGACGACGAGTGAGGTCAAAAAAGCGCGCCTCTCGTTTTATGAAACCATCAGCCTGTTCAAACTTACCAATTTCGCCTCCCTGCCATCCTTCACATTCGAATATCTGGGCGATGGCACGCACTTCCAGTATCTGGACGGAACGGAGCTGCCGATCTACGCGACCAACGACAAATCATCGTTCGAATTGAACGAACGCACTGTACTCGACTACCTGGAATTCTTTTTCTCGCATGTAGCTTTCGAGGAAGAAGAAATGGCCCTGATTCTCAACCCGAACGACAATCCGCTGCTGGATTCCCTTGATATGGACAGCGCCGATTCTGTTATCCGCAATCATAAGACCGCCGTCGTTTCATACGATGCGGGCTATGACAAGCACACGGTCGAGGCAGACCTTTACGCCGACGGACTTTTGATCCGCGCCACCATCGAAGTTACGGCCTCTGGCCGCGTGTCCATTATCGACCGGAAGATGATCGTGAATGCGGTTGCACATTCCGCGATATCGGGGATAATGGCCTAGGAGTTCATATGACCGAAAAAGAAACATCGGCCCTCGGCGGCGCATTCGGCAGTAAAACAAAAGGTAGCCAGATCGGCTATGGCCACCCGCACGCCAAGGAACTGCTCGAATCGGCCTATGAAGTCATCAAAGAATCGGAACTCGGCCGTAAGCATCTGAAGCTGGTGGACCTGAAAAAAGTCCCTGTACAGGTTATCAAAGGCACGGGCCAGTCCGGCTTTACCCCGGAACTCATGACCATATATATGCAGGCCCCGGGCAACATGTCCAAGGCCACAGGCACGTTTATTCTCAATTATATCAAAGCTTTAAATGAAGCCGCACAGGAATTGGCAGGCTTCCGCACCCCGGATCCGCGCAAGGACATCATGGCTTATGCCAGTTTCATCCACGGCCGGAACCTGGATTCCATCACGGAAACCTGCAAAGTTGTGAAAGAATTAACCAACACTGAATATTTTCAAGATTTGCTTGACTCGATGACAGAAATGGGGTTAAGTGGTGTCTATAAAGCATACATCGATGGAAAGTCTAGAGATGAGCTTTATGAGCAGTACGCATCGGCTTATGATGCAACAAGAGGGAGACGTTAATATGATCGCAGATATTGGTTCTTTTGCAGCAGCAGCAGTTCACCCGTCCATGGTAGCGCCAGCCGCACCGACGAATGATAAAACGCTGGATTTCCTGAACAGCTTCGATGTAGCTGCTCCTTCCGTAGCTCCCCGCGCTGGCCTCTAATCCGCTAGCGAAATAAAGAATTCAAGGGCCTCGCGAGAGGCCCTTTTTTATGTTCCGGAAATTACAGTGCAATTAGAAAGACGCGGAACGAACTAGACAGGTTGACCAACATTAAGCTTTAGCGATCGATGGAAAAGCTTTCGCCGCAGCCGCAACGGCCTGTTTCATTCGGGTTTTTGAATGTAAAGCCCGCGCCCATGAAATCCTCGGCATAGCCAATCTCCATGCCAAACAACATCCAGCTGTTGATCTTCGGGATGTAGAGGATGGCACCGCCCTGCTCGATTTTATCGTCTGCTTCAAGGTCTTCGCTCATCGCGTGTTCCATCTTGTAGGCATAACCGGAACAGCCCGTATTTTTGATGCTCAGGCGCAGACCTTTTGCGCCTTCTGCGGCTTGCGTTTTTTCGATGATGGCCTTTGCGGCTTCGTCGGTGATGCGGATCGGTTGTTGCATTTCTATTTGCCTCTACACGAACATGTTCAGTTGCAGCTTGGCGGTCTCTGCCATTTTAGACGGATCCCATGACGGGTCCCACACGATGTCGACATCGACATTGCGTACGCCTTCGATCGGGAAAATTGCACCTTGCACCCACACAGGCATTTCCTGTGCAACCGGGCACGCGGGCGATGTCAGAGTCATTTCGACATAGACATCCACTTTGCCTTCCTCATCAGTTGGCTGGACATCGATTTTATAGATGAGACCTAGCTCGTAAATGTTCACGGGTATTTCCGGGTCGAACACCTTCTTAAGTGCATCCTTTGCCGCGCGCGCGATCGGATGATCGGAAATTTCCACTTCCGGCGGCTCGGCCATCTCATCGAAATCGTCGCCGACGGCGTTTTTCACCATTTCTTCGTCAGCAACATGTTCAAACTTTGTCATGACAGCAATTCCTTGGCCTTCTTAAGGCCCTTTACCAGTGAATCAATATCGTTCTGGTTTGTGTAAAGTCCAATGGACGCGCGCACCGTTCCTGAAACGCCGAGCGTGTCCATGAGCGGCATACAGCAATGATGCCCCGTGCGCACGGCAACGCCTGTTTTATCGAGGATCATCGCGATGTCTGAAGTCTGCGCCCAACCGGCTGTAAAAGACACAATGCCTACCTTATTCTGCGCAGCGCCGTAAAAGCTAAGCCCGTCGATCTGGGCCAGTTCACGGCTCATGTAGTCCAGCATGGATTTCTCATGCGCGCGGATATTCTCGCGGCCAATTGTGCGCACATAATCTATAGCCGCGCCCAAACCGATAATCTCTACGAACGCCGGCGTTCCGGCTTCGAATCTCGCGGGAGCGGCTTTGTATGTCGTGCCGCCGAAAGATACGTTTTCGATCATATCGCCGCCGCCCTGGTATGGCGGCATGGCATTAAGAATATCTTCACGGCCCCATAAAACCCCAGAGCCTGTTGGTCCATAAAGTTTGTGCCCTGTGAAAGCAAAGAAATCGCAGCCAATGGCCTGCACATCAACCGTCCCGTGAACCACGCTTTGCGATCCGTCAACGAGAACTTTAATATCTGCGCTGTACGCTTTTGCCGTGCGCACGATTTGTTCGACGGGGTTGATCGTGCCCAATGCATTGGATGCGTGCACAATTGAAACCAGTTTTGTTTTATCCGATAGCAATTTTTCAAATGCTTCGAGATCAAGCGTTCCGTTCTGCAAGACAGGAATAACTTTAATGGTAAAGCCGATGCGGTCCTGCAGCAACTGCCACGGAACGATGTTGGCGTGATGTTCCATACCGGTCAGGATTATTTCATCGCCGGATTTGAGGTTTGCACCGCCCCAGCATTGCACCACGAGGTTTATAGCCTCGGTCGTATTACGCGTGAATATGACTTCATTCTGGTTATAGGCATTGATGAAATCGGCCACCTTGCCGCGCACCGCCTCATATTCCTGCGTCGTCACCTGGCTGAAGTGATACAGGCCGCGATGGATGTTCGCGTAATGGAAGCTCATTGCCTCGCGCATCTTCTCGATGACGGCGAGCGGCTTCTGTGCGCTTGAGGCCGTATCCAGAAACGCCACAGGCTTGCCGTTCACACTTTCCGAGAGTACCGGAAAATCATCGCGGCAATAGCTTATATTCGTGTCTGCAGCCATTGTTCGATTTTATCCGTCATGATTTCTTTGGTGCGCTCATCGCTGATTTCTTCCACGGCCTGACCGCAGAAAGATTGTATGAGCAAAGCCCGCGCCTTTTTCTCGGGAATACCGCGTGCGCGCAGATAGAACAAAGGCTCTTCATCGAGGCGGCCTGTCGTCGCACCATGCGAGCATTTTACATCGTCGGCGTAGATTTCCAGCTCAGGCTTTGTGTCCATCTGCGCTTCCGGCGACAGGATGAGTGCATTGGATAGCTGATACCCATCTGTCTTCTGCGCTATCTGGTGCACATGCACCTTGCCTTGGAAAACGCCATGCGCCTTGTCTGTCAAAACCGACTTGAAGGTTTGTTTGGATGTGCATTGCGGCGCCTGATGTTCGATGGTAATCGTCGTATCCGCATGTTGCGCGCCCCGGAGAAGATTTACGCCATTCAACCAGCAATGCCCGTTCTCTCCGTGAATTTCAGCGTGGATCTGATTGCGGATCGTTCCTATTCCTTCAACTAGTGTGAAGGATTCATACGTGGCATCGCGTGCTATTTTTACGTGCAGGAAGGTAGAATGAACGCCGGCATCGGCCTCATCCAGAACGCGATAATGGCGCAGGCGTGCATTCTTGCCGATCACGATCTGGACAACCATGTTCTTCCAATACGCACCGGAGCCAGTGTGGCGTTCCGTCAGGGTCAGCTGTTCATTGTCTTTGACGTGGACGATAAGGCGCGGTGACAACCATTCGCCGTCTTTTGCGGAAATATCAATTTCCGTGTCTGTTGTGATGTATTTGACGTCTTTGTTATGAGCCGTGTTTAGGTCCCATAAAGCCGTATCCTGATATTGCGCCTTGCCCGGCGCATCGGGATTGAGAAGCGATATATTGTCCGACCAGCCTAATGTGGCAGGCGACAATGTAAGCCCTTTCAACGCACGCGGTAGGTTGGTGTATTTCCACCGTTCCGATTTCGGCGTCGGTATCTGGTCGATGGGAAGGGTCATCAGGCGGCGGCCCCCAATATATCGGCATAGCCCTTTTCTTCGAGCTCAAGCGCCAGTTCCGGACCACCGGTTTTCACGATCTTGCCGTTCGCCAGAACATGAACCACATCCGGCTTGATATAATCCAGCAAACGCTGATAGTGCGTGATGACGAGGAAAGAACGCTCGCCGCCGCGCATGGCATTCACGCCATCGGCCACGATTTTCAACGCATCGATATCCAGACCAGAGTCCGTTTCATCGAGCACGCAGAAGGTTGGCTCCAGCATCGCCATCTGCAACACTTCGTTACGCTTTTTCTCGCCGCCGGAAAAACCGACATTCACGGCGCGCTTCATCATCTCATCGGAAATACCAAGCTCGCGGCATTTGGTTTTCATCAGCTTCAGAAAGTCGATAGCGTCCAGTTCACTCTGGCCGCGCGCCTTGCGCACGGAATTGACGGCTGTCTTCATGAATGTCGTCATCTGTACGCCCGGAATTTCGACAGGGTACTGGAAAGCCAGGAACAGGCCTTTGGCCGCACGTTCTTCGGGCGCCATTTCCATGATGCTTTCGCCGTTTACAGTGATGTCGCCGCCGGTCACTTCGTAATCTTCGCGGCCCGCAAGCACATAAGACAGCGTGGATTTACCCGCACCGTTAGGGCCCATAATCGCGTGCACCTTGCCCGGCTGGATTTCAAGATCCAGACCTTTAAGAATTTCGCGGCCGTCGATTTCGGCTTTAAGCTGCTTTATTTGAATCATTTCGTACTTCCAGTGCCATTTTATAAAGTTCGGGATGTATCGCTTTGCGCCGCGCTTCATCCTCTTCATTTTCGAATATACGTTCGTCGTCGTATCCGCCGATGCCGTGCCATGCCATGATCAGATATTCACATCCAAACGCAGGGTCTTTTAAAATCTTGTCGCGGCTGGCCTCGAAATGATCGACCCACATATCGTCGTTGCGCCTGTGCAGCGCAATCAGTGCATCCAGATTTGCGATGAGTTTTTCCAGCATCATGATTGCAGCTCCGGCGGTATGTTCGAATAAATATCCATCACACGCAGTATGAACCACAGCCCGATGGTCGGCACCATGAACCAGTTAAGCATAAAGAGGATAACCTTCATGCTCTTGCGTATGCGGATATAGGCGAACACCACGATGGCGGCGTAACCGATCATCCACCAAGCAAGCGAGCGGATAAGCTCTATCATCTCCGAAACGCGCTTGTCTTCGAAGGTCGGCAGGACAAGAGACAAGATAATAAAAACAAACGCGATACCGATCGTATAGGCAGCACCGCGGAATGCCTTGCTGTTTTGTTTTTCACCAAGCAACTCTGTATCAACATATTTGAACTTGTTGCTTGCGTATTTTTGTTCCGGCAATTCTCTCATCCGACGCTCCCCTCAAGCGAAATGCTGACAAGTTTTTGCGCTTCTACCGCAAACTCCATCGGCAGGTGCTGGAGCACTTCGCGGCAGAAACCGTTGACGATAAGCGCAAGCGCTTCTTCTTCGGAAATCCCGCGCTGCTGACAATAGAAAACCTGGTCTTCTGAAATCTTCGAAGTTGTGGCTTCGTGCTCCAGACGCGCGGTTTTATTCTTGCTTTCGATGTACGGCACCGTGTGCGCGCCACACTGATCGCCGATAAGCAATGAATCGCACTGCGTAAAGTTGCGTGCATTTTCCGCACCGCCCATGATGCGCACGAGCCCGCGATATGTGGAATCGGATTTGCCCGCAGAAATCGTTTTCGCAATGATGCGCGATTTCGTGTTTGAACCTATATGGATCATCTTCGTGCCGGTATCGGCCTGCTGACGATTGTTTGTAATCGCAACGGAATAAAACTCGCCTTGGGAATTATCACCTTTCAGGATGCAGGAGGGATATTTCCACGTAATGGCGGAGCCGGTTTCAACCTGCGTCCACGAAATCTTGGAATTGCGTCCCTCGCAGATACCGCGCTTGGTCACAAAATTGTAAATACCGCCCTTGCCTTCTTCATCGCCCGGATACCAGTTCTGCAC
>JAPJRC010000080.1 GCA_030824805.1 Micavibrio sp. | reverse complement strand
GAAGGCGTCTCCACGGATTTCTATCGCTTTATTTACACTATCCAGGGTACGGCGGTGGCCGCCATTTTGCTTAAGGATGAAAGCGTCCTGGCGGGGATTGCACGCGACGGCAATTTTTCCAGCAAATCCGATGATTGGACGGCTGAAGAATTGGCGGCCTATCTCAGCAAATATGTGCGCGTCGAACATCTCGGCACGACACCTTTGCGGCGCATAAGCTATCGCCATCCAGACCCTGCTTTTGCGGCCGCATTTTTGCGCAAAATACATTTGGTAGCGGACCAGTTGATACGCCGCGAGCGCAGGCACCAATCCGAAAGCCGTATAGGCTACCTCGAAGGGACCTTGCAAAAGACTGTTAATCCGGATCATCGGAAAGGGATCGCAGACTTGCTGATGCAGCAAGAGCATATTCAAATGCTGGCCAATCTGGACGAGCCTTATGCCGCTATTATTGTCGAACCTCCGTCAAGTTCGCCAAAGCCCGTCTGGCCTGATAAAATCTTGCTATTGTCTGTCTTTGCACTGCTGGGCGGTGCTACGGGCTATATGGTGAAAGCCTTGAGACATGGACGCTAAGATTGCGGTCTCGGCCATAGTGGCAACGCTTAACGAAGAAAAGAATCTTGCGCGTTGCCTTTCCTCTCTCGAAAATTTTGACGAAGTCATCGTTTTTGATTCCAACAGCACCGACAAAACACCGGAAATTGCGAGATCGTTTGGCGCAACATACGTGCCTTTTACATGGAACGGACAATATCCAAAAAAGCGCCAATGGGCGCTTGATAATCTTGCTCTAAAACATGAGCGTGTTTTTTTTATCGATGCCGATGAGGAGGCGACAGCAGCGCTTTGTGATGAAATAGCCTCTCTTGACTGGAAAGCACCAGGATATTTTGTGCGTGGCTATTATGTGGTGAATGGAAAGACCCTGCGCTATGGCATTTACAACAAAAAGCTCTGCCTGTTTGATCGCCGTATGATCTCTTTTCCGGTGGTAGACGATTTAACGATTTCAGGAATGGGCGAAATAGAGGGGCATTATCAGCCTGTGGTAACCTCAGGAGGATCAATAAAATTTCCTTTGTTGAAGCAGGCTGTCTTGCACCATGCTTTGGAAGACCGAGACAAATATATCTCCCGTCATGCGGAATATACGAAGTGGCGGCAGGGCATGGATACGCGGAAGGTGCATCCAAAAGACCCTGTCCTATGGCGTGAAACCGCAAAAAAGCTTTACCGCCGTATGCCGCTTAAGGGGATGATCTTTTTCGTTTATTATTATTTCGTGCGGCTCGGCATCCTCGAATATAAGAATAATCTTGCTATATATTACGAAAAGCGAAAATATCACATCACTCAATAAAGCAATTATAAATTTTGCGGAGCGTGGTGTGAGCATCGATGACAATGAAAGATTTGTAAAAAAGGCTGTTTTTTACACTGCGCCTCCAAAAACACGGGCGGAGATGATCTATGATTTGCGCAATGCTTTTGGTGAAGCTGCCGACTCACCCAATGTGGATGTGTACGAGAAAATCCCGACGCAGGTATTGAGCGTTGTGACGGACAGGGCGCGCAAGCTGCATGTCCAGACCATGATCGACACAGGCATAGGCTACGCAGTCACGGTTGGTTCAACGGTGGCGGGCGCGCTGACATATGGTTTTCTTGGTGCCGCCGGCGGACTGGCTCTGGGAGGTGCAATAGCTCTGGCCAAGATCGGTCATACCCTGCGCCAAAAGGACCATTTGCGGGATAGTGTAATATCCCTGGTTCCTTAGGCTCTTGCGTACCAATAAATTCCGGGCAAAAATTTTCTGAAAGTTGCCGTTGTAGATTGCGCGAGATAGATACACGCGCACTTTACCCATGAATAGCCAATGTCACGCCGGGCGCGGAATTGCTCACAGCGCCCTAGCCGCATGTTTCTTTGGGATATGCCACCCGATTCAAAGATACAGATCGCTGCTGGAATATAAGAAATTTTATCTGTTTTTTGCAGGAAAGCATGGGTGAAGGCGTAATCTCCGGCGATTTTATAACCTGTTTCATAACGAAGGGTTCCTATTGTATCGCGTTTATAGAACATCGCCTGATGATGGGTAAACATGCCAAAAATCACGTGCCTGTGGGATCGTGACTTTTTGTAGTAGCCTTCTATCTCCAGCGCATCGCCGTGAAGGAAATCAGGCCTGTCCGCTTCGATGGCTTTTCGCACGCTGTCCAGAATATCCGGATCGGAAAACATATCTCCCGCATTCAGGAAGACGACATATTGGCCGTGTGCACGCTCTAGACCTTTGTTCATGGCGTCGTAAATGCCGTTGTCCGGTTCGCTGATCGCATTCTGCGGCAGGATGTTTCGGGTGCCATCGGTTGAATCCCCGTCGATCACGATCCACTCATAATCTGTGCAGGATTGCGCCTGAATGCTTTTTGCGGTTCTTTGAAAACCTGCGAGATTGTCGCGGGTGATGGTGATAATAGAAAAGAGGGGATTAATCGTCATCGCCAAGATCATCCAGATAAAAACCGGTGAGGGCTATATTGGCAAGAATGGTGGAAATGGTTTCCGCGCTTTCAAGGAAATCAAATGGTTTTGGATCTCTTGGAACGATGATTGTCGACCCTGGCGGAATCATGGTCACGCCTTGCTTCCATGCGGAAACCGAAAGCGGTTTTGCGCTTCCGTCCGGGTAAACGACAAAGGCGCGGTCTGCGTCTGCGAAATATGTTGTTCCGCCGGCTTCCTCTATATAATTTTCGGCATTCTTACCCTTGCGGAATTGCAGCGCGGCGGGAGAGAGAACCTCTCCGCCCACTCGCACCGTAAGCGGACGTCTCGGGATGTAGATCTTATCGCCGCCTTCCAGAAGTATATCCTGCTCCTTATCAGAGACGAGAATATTCGGATCGGCTTCGACCGTGATGCGGCCTACCGCCTTTGCGTCGCGAAGCTGGGATATAAGACCCTGTGCAGCATTTATCTGGGCCATATCGGGTTTGGTGTCCTTGTTTTCCTGGCGCATCGCTTCGGCAAGCTTCATTTCCAGATCACGCGCCTGCGTTTTGTACCGGTTTTCTTCCTGTTTTCTTTCGCTCGCGCGTGAAAAAATAACGCCATCCGGATAGGCTATGTCTGTCAGGCCCCCAGCGCGCTTGATGAGTGTGAGCATGGTATCGCCCGGCGTAAGGTCGTATTTGCCCGGGTTTTTGACCTCGCCGAGCAGCGTGATGCTTTGCTCTTCCACGCGGTTGAATTTCTGGTTTACACGCACCGTATCACCGGGGGCCACGCGTATTGTTTCTAGTTTCGCCTGATCCAGAGTTACATTGCGTCTGTTGGGCGCCATCGAATCGGATTCTTCATCAACAGGGATAAGGCGGGATGTTACTTCTATATTGTCCTTGTTGGCCTCTATGGTGGGACCGCCGGCTGCGGATATCAGAGATTCTAGCGTTGTGTCTTCGGACACGGGATAAGCCCCTGGTTGGCGAACGGCGCCCCGCACGAAGGCCGAGCGTTCTTCGAGGAAAGAGGCAATCAGTCCATCTTTGATATCGGCGTCTTTTTTGTCTGTCTGATAGGAAACTTTTTGCAGCAAAGGCTCCTGCGCCACGTTCTGACCGAGGTTGCGGATTTGTTCCATCGAGAACAGATGAACAACATCGCCTTCATGCAGTTTCGTGTCATGTTCTTTCTGCAGAACCTGCCGCGGAGAGAATTCTATCAGCGTTTTGGTCAATGACTTTGGATCGCGACGCTCGATCACACCGATAAGGGGATATAAAGAATCTCCGAACACCTGTTCGCTGCGTATCAACTCAGAAAGGCTTTTTGCCTTTTTGAGATCGTGTTCGCCTGGTTCGCGCGTGTGCCCTGAAAGTTCAATATTTTCGGATCGTTTCGCGGTTGCTTGCGCCACATTCAAAAGACTGCCGTCGCCAAAGGATTTCTTTGCAGGTTCCGATACATCTTCCACCGTCTCGCGACCGTCGCCGTTAAGTGCAAGACGCATGAACCGGTTGTTGCCCGGTGCCAGAACACCGCCGGCCATGCCGAGCATTTCCAAGGCGCTGAGATTGTCTCCTCGTCTTATCTCGTAAACGCCGGGACGTTTTACAGCGCCGGAGATGGCAACTGTGGGGCCAATGGTGGGCACAATGATGCGGTCGCCATCGCGCAGCGGTTTGTCGGCGGAAGATCCGCCCTGCATCAAAACGCTATAGAGATCGATAAATTCGCTTTTTCCCGCCCGTACCAATTTCACGCGGCGCAAGGAGCCTGTTCTTTTGATTCCGTCTGATTCCTGAAGTGCGTCGAGCACAGAGTGAAACGCGGTGAGGGTTTTTCTTCCGGGTTTTAAGACCTCGCCGATAACCAGAACGTCTATCTGGCGTGGAGAGGTAAGGTTTACCGATATCTGCACATTGTGAAGCCGTGCGGCTTCTTCTTCTAGGGATTTTTTTATATCACCCAGTGTGCGCCCTGCGGCCATTACCGGAGAGAATGCGTCTGTTACAAGCTCACCGCGCGTGTTTATTTCGTAATCTTTACGTGCCTGTTCCTGCCCACGCACAATAATTTCAAGCCTGTCGCCTACGCTCAGCACATAATTGTCCTGTACTTTGCCAGCCGGAAGTTTTCCGGAGGGTTTGTTGGCCGCATCGAACAGGTCATAGCCGAACAATTCCAGATCTTCGTCCGCACGGTCGGAATAAAGCGTTTCGATCGCTGTATACGATGTAGTGTTACGGGGTTTGGCGCCGCTGCGTTCCTGCGGGTCCAGTCCCAGTTTTTCCAGATCGGCGATCGTCAGTGGTTTTGGTGCCCATTTGTCGTCGTCCTGTGTCTTGGTTACGGAAGGAGACGGTTCGTCTTCCATCCAGGGTGCACTCATGTTTGAGGCCAGCTGCTGGGCATAAGCGAAGCTCGCCGGAGCGCAAAGCGTCAGCCAGCCAAGGAAGGCAATCGCATATTTTGTCTTTGCAGGGGTCATTATCAGGGCGGGTGGTGGTTAACCTGTGCACAACTATACAGTGGTATGTGCATTTTTAAAGGGTGTAATAGCGCTTAGGTCCGTTTTTGGGCGGAATTCTAAAGATCAGTGTGTTCTGAGTATTTTTTTATAGAAATAAAGACGTATTTTTATTACGCTTAGCCATATTTAATTAATATAGATTAATAATTTATGGTAGAGAGTACTACTAATATTTTGCATATTTTGGAGCATGTGGAAGTTGGCGGTATTCGCACGAAGCTTCTCCATATGCTGAAAGAATATCCCGATCCGGATATACATCACGTTATCCTGACATTTGACGGAACGCCCGGGCTTACCGACGAATTCAACGCTTTAAGCAATGCAACCGTAAAATGCGCGCCCGAAACGGCAGACTGGTCCTTGCTCGGCGGGGCTTTCCGGACCCTGACCATAAGCAACGCGATAAAGGATCACGCGCCTTCGCTTGTGCATTCATGGCACATGTCGACCAACATGGATTTACTCCCGATTGCGCCTTTCATCGGCAATACGCCAATACTGCTTTCAATTGATTGTCCTTCTGTTGTTGCCGACAAGAAGACCCCTCTGACCAATATAAGGCTAAGAGCATTGAGCGCTTTATCGCTGGCGGAGAATGTTCATATCCATTCGATTTCAGCGCGCACGACCGACGAATTGGTCAAAGCGGGCATGCGACAGGATTCGGTTATCGAATTGGGAAATGGCGTTGATACCGACCATTTCCAGCCCATACAGGACGCAAAGAAGGATGTGTGCCGGGAATTCGGTTTGCCGGAGGACGCTATTATCATCGGTGGGGCAGGCCGCCACAGCAAGGCAGACCCAAGCAAGGACATACCCAATGTCCTTTATGCGGCGGCGGCCCTTAAGCAGAAGAATCCGGATCTGTACGCAAAGTGCGTTTTCATGGTTTGCGGCAAAGGGACGGCAGATGGTGAACTGCATGAAATTTCCCGAACGCTGGGCGTCGACGACAAAACCCTTATTCTAGGAGCGCGCAACGATATGCCGCGGCTCTACAGCTCCTGGGATATCTCGAATATCTGCTCGTTGTATGAACCATTCGGGCTGGTGTTGCCGGAGGCCATGGCGTGTGAAACCATTTGTGTTGCAACCAATGTCGATATGTTGCCCGGAATTCTTTCGGGTCACGGTATAATCGTTGAGCCACGCGATGCGGAGGCCCGCGCCAATGCATGGGAGCGCATCCTTTCTATAGAACCCGGTATGCGCGAAATGATCGCGACATCGGCCAGAAAGCATGTCGAGCGTTACTACAATAACCGCGTGGTAAATGCGGAATACGCTTTCCTCTACAGAAGTCTGGCCGAACAGGGCCGTGAACAAAGGCAGGGCCGCGGGATGCTGCCGGAATACAGCTACGCCTAACGCGATAAGGACTTGTCATTTTGCGGTGAATGAATACATCTAGAGGCATGTCCATAAATCTTCTTAAAACCGCCGCAGGCTTGCAGGAAATAGACCAACTGATCGCCCGTCAGGCCGGCAACAAATTCAAATATAAGGACATCCAGGCAACATGGGCGTATACACGTTATGCCCCCAAACGCGGCGAAGAAATTCTGGCTTCGGGAGGTTCCATATACTGGATCCTCAAAAACAGGATACAGGTGCGTCAGAAAATTCTCGGCTTTCAGATGGTCGAGGATGATGATTCCAACTGGTGCAAGATAGTGGTCGAGCCTGTGCTTTATAGAACAATGGCGGTTCAAAAGCGCGCCATTCAGGGTTGGCGTTACTTGGAAGGTGCGGGGGTCCCCAAAGATCGCGGGATTTATGTTGCGGGAAGCGAAGAAGAGGACCTGCCGGAGGAAATGGCCGAAGAACTGAAAAAACTCGGCCTTTTATAAATCGCATGCTTGACATGCATATTATGCATAGCTAATCTGCCCCTGAGTTTCCATTATGTGCGGGGGGTTGCTATGTCCAAATTGTCGTCTGTTCTGGGTGGTGTTGTTCTCGCGGGGGCGCTGCAAGCGGCGACACCTACGCAGGCTGCCGATGTCCCTCCCATGAAAACAGAAATCGTCGACATGCACACCGTGCTTGTTATCGATGTTTCCAGTTCTGTAGATGAAGCCGAGCGCGCCCTGATGATGGAAGGCTACAGCCGCGCGCTTAAATCTCCGGAATCGCAGTCTCAATTCAACAGCGGCCTTCGTTACGGGATGAGTGTCGTTTTCTTCGGGAGCACCGCGCAGCACACTGTGACTGCAGTAATCAGAAACGCAGAAGATGCTGCCTCTTTTGCCGATGAGGTGTTTTTCGATTCTCAAAACAATTTGCCGCGCAGTTCGCCTTCGCTGGGCTCTTCCACGAACATCGCTGCGGCATATGACACGGCCGCACGTCTATTCGATAGCGAGCAGGCATACGGCATTCAATCGATCACGCGTTCCGTTGTTATTGCCGGCGATGGCGAGCAATCGGGCATGCAGGATGGCGAGACCTACGTTGCTGCGCTAACGCAAAACATAGGTCAGAACCACAACGCCGTCGTGTACGGCATTCCAATCGTATCGGCGGCGGAAGCGATGTCGCCGCAGCCTTTGCCGAAAACGCTTTCTGCGTGGTACGCGAATGCGATCGCTACACCAAAGGGTCTTCGATACACGGGTGAGGGGCAGAACGTACCTCTGCGCCAGGGAGTGTCCATTCCGTCCGCAGGCTTTGATGGCGTGCAACGCGCGGTGGAAACAGCCTTGAAGCTGAATATGTTTTAAGCCTGTAAAACCCGGATTCATATTATGCATGGTTGACATGCGCTAATTGCATGAATAATCTCTAATATATCTATAGAGGGGCTTTGCTATGGGTATCAATCTTCCGTTTGCTTTGGCATCTTGCGGCATTGTTGCTGTTTGCGTGATAAGCATGGCTTCCAGACACCGTAAGGAACGCGAGGCCGAGCGTATAAGGGCAAATCTTTTCGCTCTTGTTCCACATCACGATGCAACAGCCTCACCAAAAGGGGGGCAGGCGCCACGCCCCTCAAAATACGATGTTCTTTTGCTGGACAACAAGCATGTGCCCGTCGGCTTGATCGAAAGCGTGTTGCAAAAGCATTTCAGGAAAGATCCCGAAGAAGCATTCGATATCCGTGTGCTCGCACGGCGTTCGGGATCAGCGATTGCGGGCACATACCCTTACGAAGTGGGTGAGCAGAAGATTATCGACGCCCGAAAATATCTCGGCCATTGGGGGCACGGGGCGGTCATGGCCTTGGATAGGGTCTAAAACCTTTGGAAATCCTTGGTTTTTTAAGCTTCTAAAAAAAAATTAAAAAAAGTTTAAAAAAAGGGTTTACAGCAGGGAACCTTCCGCATATAACCCCCTCCACCGACGCAGACAACGAGCTGCACGGTCTTCGAAAAGAGACGGGCCGCAAGGCAAAAATAGTTCTCTTAAGAAGTTGACGGCGATCCCTCCAAGGGTATATAAAATCGACATCGTCAAAAATTCTTTCGGGGTAACTCGAAATACTGCTTGCGGACTGGCCGCCATTTTGGTAGTCAAGCCGCTCGGTTCTTGAACATCGTAAATAAGAAAGAGAAGATACGCAGGCAGCAGCGTCTGTGGGTATGTTGAAAGCATATTCAAAAGACCCTGCAAGGCCACGTATCTATTCACATAGTTATGTGACGCTAAGCAGGGTCCTTGCACTTTTCAATCACTCCGGTGATTTAGGGGTGTTCTAGGACACCTCAATTTCAAATGAGAGTGATATGAGATGAGATCAAACTTGAGAGTTTGATCCTGGCTCAGAACGAACGCTGGCG
Organism: Micavibrio sp.; assembly: GCA_030824805.1. Classification (GTDB taxonomy): domain Bacteria; phylum Pseudomonadota; class Alphaproteobacteria; order Micavibrionales; family Micavibrionaceae; genus Micavibrio_A. The sequence goes on along the minus strand of JAPJRC010000080.1, from coordinate 264 downwards.
GCAGGCCTAAAACATGCAAGTCGAACGAACCTTCGGGTTAGTGGCGCACGGGTGCGTAACGCGTGGGAATGTGCCTCTGGGTGCGGAACAACGTCTGGAAACGGACGCTAATACCGCATAATATCTACGGATCAAAGATTTATCGCCCAGAGATCAGCCCGCGTCTGATTAGCTAGTTGGTGAGGTAACGGCTCACCAAGGCGACGATCAGTAGCTGGTCTGAGAGGATGATCAGCCACACTGGAACTGAGACACGGTCCAGAC
>JAPJRC010000079.1 GCA_030824805.1 Micavibrio sp. | reverse complement strand
GGTCAAGGAAGTCACAGCCAAGGCCTATCAAAATCCTGCTCTGGCCGGTGTTTTCTCCAGCTACAACATCGATACGCCGCAGTTGTTCGCAGACGTGGATCGTACGAAGGCACAGCAGCTTGGCATCAACGTCACGGATATTTTTGATACGATGCAGGTTTACCTGGGATCGATCTACATCAACGACTTCAACCAGTTCGGCCGCACGTATCAGGTCGTCGCACAGGCAGACAAGGAGTTCCGCGCCACGCCGGATGACATCCAGAACCTCCGTGTACGCAATGACAAGGGCGAAATGGTGCCACTCGGTTCCGTCGTGAATGTCTCCGAAACCTTCGGCCCTGCGACGGCGATGCGTTACAACGCCTTCCGTACCGCAGACCTGAACGGCGACACGGGCCCGGGATACTCTTCTGGTGAGGCACAGGCCGCCATCTCGCAAATCCTGAAAGAAACCTTACCGCAAGGTATGGATTTCGAATGGACGGATTTGACGTACCAGCAGATCCTTGCGGGTAATACGACGATATACATCTTCCCGCTGTGTATCCTGCTCGTCTTCCTCGTTCTGGCCGCACAATATGAATCGCTCACGATGCCGCTCGCGGTTATCCTGATCGTGCCGATGTGCATGCTGTCCGCTATCTTCGGCGTCTGGCTCTCGGGAGGGGATAACAACATCTTTACCCAGATATCACTCTTCGTGCTTGCGGGTCTGGCGTGTAAGAACGCCATTCTGATCGTCGAGTTCGCCAGAGAACTTGAACATGAAGGCCGCAGCATCATCGAAGCCGCACGTGAAGCTTGCTTCCTGCGTCTCCGCCCGATCCTGATGACATCCTTTGCCTTTATCATGGGTGTTGTGCCGCTGGTGTTCAGCCATGGTGCGGGCGCTGAAATGCGTCACGCTATCGGTATCTCGGTGTTTTCGGGAATGCTCGGCGTTACATTCTTCGGTCTGATCTTCACACCGATGTTCTATGTGGCGCTTCGCATGCTGGAAGTGAAACTGACGGGTAATAAAGACCCGATCAAGGCACACGGTGACGAAATTCCTTGCGAAGTGCCGAAGGGCCACAAGAAGCCCTATCTCGGCGAAGCGGACGAGGAAATCTTCAGATAAAAAAAGGCCGGATGAAAATCCGGCCTTTCTTTTTATTCCATATTATCGCACCTGTGCGATCGGCACGGTTACAACAGTTCCGTCTTGCAACCATGACGGCGGGTTCTGGATGTTACCGACGATCTCGCCGGATGCGTTCTGTGTCCAGCTTACATTCAGCGGCGATTCCGCTGTGGGCGTAACTCCGGCCACGCGGACAGGAACTTCCTGTGTTGATGCCGTGACGTTCTCAACCGCGCGCTGCATTGCTGCAGAAGCTGTTCTCGCCGACGGTGTGCCGATATTGCTCAGCTTGTCCAGCGTGCTGCGGGCATATTTGTTACTGCCTGCATGCTCGCGCAATGTCGCCAGCGCTTCCTGCGGATTGGCCTGAATGCCGGCCTTGCCGTGGAATTGCAGGAACGCGAGGTCGACCGTTGCCTGCATGTTGCCTGCCGCCGAAGCCGCACGGTAAATTTCAACGGCAACTTCTGGGTTTTTGGCAAAGCCGTTCGTACCGTTAAGCATCGCCTGCGCGATATCTTTTTGCGCCTGTGCATTTCCTTCGAGTGCGCGTTCCGCAATCGCTGTCCAGCGTCTGGAAAGACGGCTGTTCTCCATCGCGGCGGTGATACGCTCCTGTGCCGATGGCAGCGCCGGAGGCGGTGCATCGACCAGCGATGGCTGTGCCGGTTGCTGGAAAGCTGCATCAAAGCGTTCCTGCAAAGCCTGTTCTGCTGTTTCTGGGGGTTTCGCACCCGTTGCGAGAGCATGGGCTTCCGCAACGCGCTGGTTGATAGTATCCGGTGACATCTGCGTAGGCGAGGCCGGTGTTGTAACCGCACCATGCGCTTCTTCAATACGTCTTTGAATGGCCGACGGATCCATCGGTGTCATATTGGTTGGCGCAGGTGTCTGCGTCGACAGCCCCAGCGTACGGCGCATTTCTTCAATAGAAGTCGCATCGACTTTTACCGGAGGCTGAACCGGTGCCGGTGTCGTGCTTCCGAAAAAGTTGTTCCAGACCGGCGCCACGGCACCAGCCACGCTTGCGAACACCGCCGAATTTTTGACAGTTTCGACCAGAGGGGCAGCACGTTCTGCAATCCACGGTGCCACAACGGTCTCGATGTGCGGAAGCGCCCACGTCATAAACGTAGAGCCCAGCGTTGCAAAGGCCGTGCTGGTACCCAGAGAAAGAAGATATTTTTTCTTGTTATCGATCTTGTTGTCTTCGTCTTTCTTCGTCGCCCATTCCCAGAAAGAGACATTGTTGCCTGTTTCCAGAATATGCGCCTTGCGTTCTTTCTGGATGTTCCAGACCGTGCGCGCGACGCCGGCCGCAACGGCGCCTGTTACGATGAGAGGAAGGCCCGTAAGACCAACGCCGCCCATTACAAACATGCTGCCGAAACGTGCAGCAGATGTAATGGCTGCACCAGCCGCGATATCCTTGCCGCGCTCTTTGATGTTTTCCATCGTGAATTTCGAGAACAGATTTTTCAGGAAACCTTTTTTAGAAACAGCTTCCGGCTTTTCGATCTCATCTACGCTGATGACTGTGGCTTCGCCGTCGATGATGATGGGCCCTTTGCCGTCGTTTGCGGGTTTGTAGGCATCTTCATCACCTAAAAAGGCTGGTTTACGTGAAGCTTTTCTTGCGGATTCGACAAGGGCTCCACCTTTCCATAGTGGCACAACAGCCGATCCGCCGTTGTTTTCGTTATCGTCTGCGTTTGGGCCTGTGATTGCTAACATCCTACTAACTCGCTGTTTTTGTTGTCATTTTGGCAAGAATTTAAAAAATTCTTAAAAACATCTTGCTTGATTACGGGAAATCTGTATACCTACCCGCGAGTTTATAGCAAGTAATTTTTTGCTAACCATTATCCAGAGGCTTCGAAAAGCCTCTAAAGCAACCAACTGAGGAGTTACTAAATATGTCTATGTCTGCCCTGAAAATGTTCGCCGCAGCCGGCGCAATCGCCCTGTCCCTGGGTGCAACCGAAGCAGAAGCCACAAACGGCGGATGCAGCAACGGTAACTGTGGTAACCCGACCCAGCCTCAACAGCCTCCTCAGCAGAACCAAGGTCAAAATCAGGGCCAGCACCAAGGCCAACAACAAGGTCAAGGCCAGCATCAGAGTCAGTCGGCCGCTGCACAGGCAGCAGCTGCTGCAGCCGCCGCTGCAAAAGCAAACGCCACGGCGCACGGTGGTCAAGGTGGTCAGGGCGGCCAAGGTGGCCAGGGTGGTAACGGTTACGGCGGTCAAGGCGGTAACGGTTACGGTGGTCAGGGCGTAGGTATCGGCCAAGGCGGCAACGCGACGGGCGGCAATGCCACAGGCGGTAACGCAACGGGTGGTAACGCCAATGCAGGCGGCGGTAACGTTCACTTCGAAAACAACTCCGTATTCAAACCAGCGGCCAATGCTGTTCCGATCACGGTTATCAGCAGCGGCGATTGCGGTTCGGGCTGGAGCTTCGGCGTTGGTATCGTCCAAGCCACGGCAGGTCTCGGTCACACGAGCCAGGACCGTGTTTGCTTGACGAAAAAAGCAGCTGACAACCTGATCGCAGCCGGCATCCAGTCTGGCGACAAAATCATGGTTGCTGCAGGTATCTCTACATACCGTGAACTGTTTGAAGCTCTGGACCGCGGTTCCTTCGAAGTTATGCGCAACGCAATGAAGCCTTGCGCACGCGAAGCAGCACAAGAATCCGCAATGTTCCTGACGCAGCCTCTGGACTGCGAGGCTTACGATGCACGCCGCGGCGTGCTGAGCCAGCGTCTGCAAGCAGCGGCCGAACAAGGCATCAAGGTTATTGTTCATGCAACGGTCGATAACGACATCACCATTGAGCAAGCACCGGCACGCCGTTCCACGGGTTCGCCGCGTCCGCGCCGCACGGAACAAGCCGCTCCGCGCAATGTGCCGACACCGACACCTGCTCCGCGCCATGAACAACGCGTTGAGCAGCGTTCGGAAGGCAACCGTTGCGAAGTAAGAACCACTGTCGTAGCACAGTGCAACTTCGCTCCGACTCGCTAAGCAACAAGGGTGTGTGTGATGTTGCTTTCGAAACCTTTTAGAAATGCGGCGTTTGCTGTGGGCGTAGGCCTTCTGGCATCCGGCTGTGCGACGAGAATACCCGTAGGCGGCCAATGCTCGGAAGGCAGCGGCTTCAACATCGGTATCGCAAGCGCACAAAGCCTCAGCTATAACCGTACCTGCGGCGTAAACAATGCCGCAGGCCAGATGCTGGCGACGGATGATCCCGGCGTTCGTGCAACAGGCATGCTCACGCTTGAAGAAACGAACCCCGAGATCAAGAAATCGGCAGTGCGCGTTCGTGAAGCTTTGGCGAACACTGGTGTACAGCGTTGCGTCGCGCGCAGAAGAGAAGATGGCACAGCCAGCCTTGAAAACTGCGTCGTTGTAACGGTCCCTCAGTCCGAAGGACGTAACGCAGGCCAGCCTGTAACACCGTCGCCATAATATTGAATGATTTTAAAAGCCGGGCATAAGCCCGGCTTTTTTATTGCGCGATTTTCTGGGTTATGGCGTACGCCTGTGCGCGAATTTCAGGAATAGCGGTGGTTTCGAACAACGTTCCAAAATTTGCAGGCCCTATCCTGTGACTGACCTCGAAGTCTCGACCAGATTCATCATAACGATATCCAAGACAATTGATAACAGCGCCGACGGGATAGGCCCCTGTCTTGGTGTTAACAACCGCTCCCGCACCGCTTGAAATTGAATTGACGCCGCTTTTAACCAGCACCAACTGCCTGTCATTGTGCAACCGTTTTACAATCTCTGCAATTTCCGGTGCCATTCGATGGCGATGGATGTTCCAGAAGGTCATCAATCTGCGGCTGAATTGTCTGCGTTCCGTTTCGCTCCAGTTTTGCCAGATTGTGTTCGTGCTGGCGCGAAGACTGTCGATTACGGATTGCCAGGGTACATCGGCATTTTGGACCGTATGGCGGATAAGGCGTAAAAGTTGTAGCGGCGATTGGCGCTCCTCGTCCTTGTTCAGGAAAGGCTGGAAAGGAACAGGCATGACATGCGGAGCGGGCAACAAGGAATTGCGCGAAAAGATCAGTATTTTTCCTGCATAGCCTTTCGCATGCAATGCAAGCACCATATCGACAGCCGTAAGCCCGCTGCCTATGAGAGCCACTTCTTTTGCTGCCAGGATTTTTTTGAAATCGGCACACCAGGGATCATCGTAATAGGAACTGACGACCCCATCCACTTTGGGATGCAAAGGCCGCACGTTCCCGCTGGCAAGAACCACATGGTCGTATTTTTTTATGCCGTGTGAAGCCGTCTCTATTGCGTAATGTCTGCCAGACTTTTGGCTAGATAGAACATCGTCTTCTATAAGTTCCGTGTTGATAATCTGACGTGCATTGCTGAGAACGCTTTGTAAATATTCGCCGTATTTTTTTCGCGGCACAAAATCCAAAGGCCCGTAGCCTTGCAGTGCGGCCCATTCCGCAAAATGTTCTTTGTCCTCCTGATACGCGCTCATATTGGATACGCGCACGTTGAGAAGATGGCAATCATGTTCTGTGGAATAGGCAACGCCGCGCGCGAAACGTCCGGTGCGGTCATAAATATCGACCGTAATATCTTTGGCTGAATCATAATCCGCGAGATGGCCGAGCAAAAGCGCAGCGGAAGCGCCACCGCCGATGACGGCGAGTTTTTTATTGGTCATGGGAAATCTGGCTTTTTGTGCCGGTGTTTGTCTGGCGGGATTTCATGTTATCGGCCAACGAAAAGATCGTACGGCTGCCTGTGTATTGAAATACGGCGGGGCAGACACCGTGAAGAATTACCGCAATTCCAGCAAATATCAGCTTCACACCCACGCCAGCAGCGAAACATAGATGCTGCCAATAGCTTTCATGGACGGATTCAAGATGGTCATGGCATTTTTTAAACATATGGAATCCTCTCATAAAAACATGGGTTAATCTAGAACATCATCGACATCTTTGCGCATTTTCAATAGTGTAGCCGCAGAAAACCGCCAAAAACTGACATTTATGAGACCTCTTACAATCGGCCCAGTTACGATTGAATATCCCGTGTTTCTCGCGCCTATGTCGGGCGTGACCGATTTGCCGTTTCGCCGTCTTGTCAAACGGCACGGCGCAGGGCTTGTTTATTCCGAGATGATTGCAAGCCGCCCTATGATCGAACAATACAAGCGGGATCCCTCTTCCGTTTCAGCATTCGGCGATGAGTTTCCGATTACCGTGCAGCTTGCCGGATGCGATCCGGAAACCATGGCTGAAGCCGCCCGCATCAGTGCCGGCCGCGGCGCCACGCTCATCGATATCAATTTCGGATGCCCCGTTAAAAAGGTGGTCAACAATTTTGCCGGATCCGCGCTCATGCGCGATGAAGCGTTGGCAGAACGGATCATGGAAGCGGTGGTAAACGCGGTGGATGTTCCTGTCACCGTGAAAATGCGCTTGGGCTGGGATGAAATGTCCATAAACGCACCCAGAATCGCAAAGGCTGCGGAAAATGTTGGCGCGCAGATGATCACTGTGCATGGCCGTACGCGCAACCAGCTATACAACGGAACAGCCGATTGGGCCGCGGTGCGTGCTGTGACAGAAGCGGTATCAATTCCCGTTATCGTCAATGGTGATATAGGTGGAGCGGAAGATGCCGATCAGGCGCTCGCGCAATCAGGCGCACAGGGTGTTATGGTGGGACGCGCAAGCTACGGAAAGCCATGGATTACGCGTTCGATCATGGATTATTTCAAGACAGGGATAGCATCTTCCGCACCAGACAACAAAGCGATGTGCGATATCATTTTGGGCCACTATGAAGATATTATCGCGCATTACGGCGAGTATGGAGGCGTTGCCGTGGCAAGAAAACACATAGGCTGGTATTGCAAGGATATGGAAGGTTCCGATGCATTCCGCACACGCATCAACGGAATGCAAAATTCTGGTGATGTTAAAAACGCTATTGCTGGCTTTTTTGGATATTAATCAACGCTCGTCCTATACCGATATACGTTCATCGAGATTTACAGAAACATTCCTTGCAAAATCTATGCGCGTGAATGCGCGGCCACCCAAAAGATTGTATTTTAACCCATGGCAATATCTTTGACCCAACAGACAAGGCAACAAAACGGAACCCGGATATACATCGGCGGCCTCATCACGGCGGAACATTAAAAAGAATACCGCTATTTCTTCGAGAAGATAAGCGGTAGACGCTTTCTGGAATGACGCAAAAGTATATCCGACTTTGCCGTCGTCTTTGACGATACGGCGTTTCCAGAAATTCAGCACCTCGTGATTGACCATATCCTTTATGTAGGGATCTTTATTATACAGGTTCTGAACGTGTTCATATTCATAGGCGAATTCAGGGTTTCTGCGCCAATCTTCCCATCTGTGGATTTCAAAATTCTGCGCGCTGCGAATGATAGAAAGGTTACGCTCCACCCATTCCCGGCCCGCAGCTTCGGCCTTGTTGAAGGCATCTGACTCAGAAGATCCATCCTGATAAAGATAATTGAATCTTTGCAAGGTATCGTTGACGCAAACAACAACTTTCTTGAATCTGTGTCTGGCCCAATCGATGGTGGCCTTGAATTTTTCGCCCTCGTGATACTCCTGACCGACGCTGATCTGCAGACGTGCTGTGTTATATATATCCCAGCCTCGGCCATTCTTGACTTTGACCGAATACACGCCTGTTTGGGCAGGATATTGATGATTAGAATTTTTCATCAGAAGTGCTCACAGTAGGCTGCTTCAGAATACTCCAAAGCATATTGAACGTGTTTCTTTGTATCTCCGCATTGACGGGATCCACTTTGATAATGGCGCGGTTGAAGTTCGCCGTTTCTGTCGCAATCCTGTCGCCATAGATAAGAGTTACGCGGTTAATAAAAAATGCCTTGGGGATGTATCTGTATTCGTTCAAAGGACCGATAATGTAAGTATTATCTTCCTGAATAAGCTGCCGCATCCTGACACCCGCAGCGCGCATTTTTCTGTACATATCGTTTACAGATGGCGGCGACACTTTGTCATCGGCATACATGATAAGAAGTTCTTTGTTTTTATGTTCCTGCAGATGCTCAAATGCATCCTGCAAGAGCTGCATGTAACATGTCTCGTGTGTGTTGCCTTCAATGAAGATTATCGGGAATTCTTCGAATTCTATTCCACGTGCCGTGAAAATAACGCCATGCTTCTCAAAAGCGCGGACGATCTTGGCTTGCGTCCTTGCTGTTGGCTGTGTTTCCCCACGTTCGATTTTCTGGATTCCCTGAAAAGACAGATCTGCCTGGTCCGCCAGTTTTTCCTGCGTCCATCCCAAATAAGCTCTGCCTGAGCGAATTTTTCCGGCAAAATCCATAGAAAGTAGTTATAATGACTATTCTAATAAATTCAATGTTTATTTTTAACGATTTATTAATACTTTATGTATATTTATATCCTCCAACAACGAAACGTCAGTGTAGGGGAAATAAATATGTATCGCTTTGATAACAAAGAAAATTCTGACATCCAGCAGCTGCAGGACGATCTGGAAAAACAATACGGACCGGCCGTGGCACAAGATATTGCCGACCGCCTCCGCAAATCCGGCAGCACCGCGAAGGCCCCTGATTACATGGATGTAAAGGCGATGTCCGAACTCCAGGAAAGATACCGCGCGCAGGCTATGATGGCCGTCTGGCGCCTGAAGGAATTCCGCAGGACACAAACAAAGAGCCTGTTCTCGAAGAACCTTGTTCAATTGGAAGGTGTCTATCTGCAACGTCAATGCGAAGACGCCATCAAGCTTTACCGCAACGCCAACAAATCCTATTTCGCCATGTACCGCGAAGCGATGGCGTGTATGAACATCGGCACGGCGCAATCCCAATCATACGCCATAGCACAGAGAGCGTAGGACAGCATGAACATTGCAAACCTGAAACGTGAAGACAAAGATATATACGACAAGCGCTTTCAATCGTTTCTAGCAAAAATGATAGATGTCGCGAAATACCATCCGAAAGAGAAGTATCTTTATCCAATCATGGACGGTGTGCCATTCAGGGATATGGAAGTGGCGCTTGATTTTGCCGTTCAGTTGCGCACCACGTCCAAAGCCAACGACAACGCACAGATTCTATAAATTTGCTCTCTCCCCTCACACAAAAGAGTAAAAAAATCCGCCATCCCCAAGGCGGGTTTTCATTTGTGTCATAACCGTAACGCAAAAAACCGCAGAAAACCGCCAATCTATAAAATATGTAAATAAATTGTTACAGTTTTGATACGGAACTTTTTCACATCCGTTACAC
>JAPJRC010000078.1 GCA_030824805.1 Micavibrio sp. | reverse complement strand
GAATTTCATGTGACTGCCGACATGGCGGTCGAGATTCATCGACATAAAGCCCGAAAGCTGTGTGAAGCCCGGATACACTTTGCGGAATGCGCCGGGATAGTAAGCCGGAACCGTGTCGATCACGGCGTTTTCAAACCAGGAAAGCGGACGTTCTTCCGCCAATCTGTTTACAGATGTTTTGGAAATGCGCGTGTCGATAGGACCGCCCATCAACGTCATGGTCAGCGGCTGGTTCGGATCTTCATCGGCGGCCATCAAGGCGACGGCGGCCAATGTGGGAACGGCTGGTTGGCATACTGCAATCAAATGCGTTTGAGGCCCCATCAGCGACATGAATTCACGCAGATAGGTGATGTAATCATCAAGGTTGAATTTGCCTTCTTTCAAAGGCACCTGACGCGCGTCGGTCCAATCCGTAATGTAAACGTCGTGGTGAGGCAGAAGCGCTTCCACCGTTCCGCGCAGGAGCGTGGCGTAGTGGCCGGACATCGGCGCAACGATCAGGACCCTTGGGTCTTTGCGTTTGCTTGCGCGTTTAAAATGCAAAAGCTGGCAGAAAGGTTTCTCAACGATGATTTCTTCGGTGACGTCGACTTTCTTGCCGTCAATTTCCGTGGAAGGCAAGCCCCAGTCAGGCTCGCCAAAGCGGCGCGTCACGCGCTCGAAAACTTCCGCGCCGGCGGCTATCGTCCTGCCAGCTTGGGTATAAGAAAGGGGGTTCCAGGGGTTCGCCGCCGCTGACCGGATCAACTCGGCGGCAAGGCGCGCGGGGGTCAGGAGGGCGTGCTGGAGTTCGTATAATTGATAGAGCATGTTTTCTTAGCCTTATAAGCAAATCATAACATATCATGTAACAAATTGGTTAAAAATCCCAAACGGCAAGTCGGGTATTACGGATAGGGTATGAGATAAAAAGAGGGGTGATGCTAGGCCGGATGGCTTTGCATGTAAGGCTATGATATCGTTCATATCCCCCCAACGTAAATGGGATTTCTTTTCTTATGGATGTTTCGGCTTTTTTTCAGGAAATTCATTCCCACATATTCAGCCCGGACAGATTGCCGGTGGCGGTATGTGCCATTTTGATTGTTTCTCTTATAGGCGCAGTTTCCGGACCGCTAGGCGGAAATGCCAACCCTTTGTTCTGGCGGGCTGTAGACATCCTGTTCGGCCCGTTGGGTTCGCGCCTTGATAAAACCGAGCGAAAGGTAGGCGATCTAGCCACCCGCGGTATGATTATCACTGTGGTAGCGCTTATTCTTGGTTTCATGGTCGGGCAGTTCTTTGCATCGCTCTCGAAATATTTTCCAAACTTTCTAATTGTCGACATTGTTGCTTTAAGCATAATTATGAGCGCCGGAGCAGGGTGGTATGCCTTGGTGCGCCTATACAAGGCCTTGCACAGCAAAGACCTTATCAAAGGGGCTTTTTACACGCTGGCGGCTACGACCCGCACGAATCTGTCGACCAGCGATGAATTCACCATTACCCGTGTCGGGATCGGTATGGGGGCAAAGCTGCTCGATAAGGGCATTATCGGACCCATTATCTGGTATCTGATCGCCGGTCTGCCTGCGGCTTATTTATATGCAACACTGGCCGCGCTTAGCTGGCGCTTCGGCAAAGAGGGCTTTACCAAGGGTTTTGGCACGCCCGCGCTTGCCGTGGAACGGCTTATGGGTTTCGTGCCCAACGTTTTTGCCGGGCTTTTGATAGGTTTGGGGGGGCTTCTAACCCCGACGGCCGGCATGACCAGATCGCTTATCTCCTTGTTTCCGGCCAAAAAAGGCCATGCGAAGTATGAAGAGGGCGGCTCTCCTGTCACCGCCATGGCCTATGCGCTGAATGTCAGTATCGGCGGGGCAACGCAGGACCAAGACGGCTCGGCCATCAAACGCGGATGGGCTGGGCCAAACGGCGCCACCGCCAAGCTGGAGGCTAAACACCTGCACCGGGGCCTTTATATATTGGTCATGGCGCATCTGCTGTTGCTGGCGGCGCTGCTGGCCGCTATTGTCCTGCACGGACACGGCGTTTTTTCTTAACGAACCCTTGACTTGAGCGGCCTTGATCGCTTATGGTCCGGCCTGAATTTTAAGACTCGCAGAAAACCTGCGCCAAGAAGGAAGAATAACATGAGCCGCAAGTGCATGATTACGGGCAAAACGCGCATCGTTGGTAACAACCGTTCGCACGCCGAAAACAAAACCAAGCGCACGTTCGAAGTGAACATTCAGGACACGACCGTTCACAGCGAAACGCTGGGCCGTAAAATCGCGATCCGCGTAACGCCGGCCGGTCTGCGCACACTGGAGAAAAAAGGCGGCATCGACGCTTTCATCCAGTCCACGGCAAAAACCAAGCTGGATCCGGCTCTGCGCCCGTTCAAGGCAGCGATCGAAAAGAAACTGGCCGCCAAAGCCTAGTTTTAGCCGACATAAAGACCAATTCACATCCCGGCGAAAGCCGGGATAGTTTTATCGGGAACACGCAATGGAATCCGCAGCGATCAAGAAAAAGAAAAGGAAGAGAAAACTTCCACCGGCAGCTCCGGCGCCTAAGACGTTCGACAAAAAAATCGAATACCCGAATTTCAATTTTGAAATCACGCACCGCGATGAAAAATCCGGCGCGCGCCTTGGCCGACTGACAACGCCGCATGGTGTAATCGAAACACCGAACTATATTTTTTGCGGTACCAAAGCATCCATCAAAGGCCTGTCGCCGATGCAGATGCGCGAAGCAAAAACAGACATCATTCTTTCAAACACGTACCACCTGATGATTCAGCCGGGTGCGGATCTGATTGAAAAGATGGGCGGCCTGCACAAGTTCACGGGTTGGAACGGGCCAATGCTCACCGATTCCGGCGGGTTTCAGGTATTCTCGATGGGGCATGGATCATGCGCCGACGAGATTAAAGGCCGCAACAGGAACCAGCGCGAGAATCTTTTGAAAATCAACGAAGAGGGCGCGTATTTCAGATCATATCTGGATGGTCGCCAGCTTTGCCTCAATCCTGAAATCTCTATGGAGATACAGCGCAAGCTTGGTGCCGATCTGATCGTACAGATGGATGAATGCACATCCTATCAGGTGACAAAAGAATATACCGCCAAGTCAATGGAGATGAGCAAGCGCTGGGGGGACCGTTCTCTCGAAGCTTTTTTGAAAACGCATGATGGCAAGCAGGCCGTGTACGGCGTGGTACAGGGCGGCGTGTATGAAGATCTTCGCGTCGACAGCGCGCAGTATGTTGCCTCGCGTCCATTCTTTGGCACAGCGATCGGTGGTTGTCTTGGCGGTTCGGATGAAGAGATGTACGGCATTCTCGATTTCACACGCCCGCATTTGCCGGAGGATCGTCCGGTGCACTTCCTCGGTATTGGCCGCATAAAAGACGTCTTGCGGTCCGTGCGTTATGGTGTTGATACGTTCGATTGCGTCATGCCCACGCGTGTGGCGCGCCATGGTATGGCGTTGATGAAGGGCGTGCCCGGTGAGCGCATAAACTTGCTCAATGCAAAATACCGTGATGATGCATCACCGCTCGACGAGACGCTTGATCTGCCCTCATCACAGAATTTTTCGAAAGCCTATATCCACCATTTGTTGAAAACGCAGGAGCTTCTGGCACTGCAGATCCTCAGCCAGCACAACGTCGCGATCATAAATCGCCTGATGCGCGAGGTCCGTGCGGCCATAAAAGCGGGCACGCTGGACGAGCTGGAGCGGGAATATCTGGGCGAATAGGGGCCGTTAACAGCTTCTTTCCAAAAAATTAACCGATTTCAAACCATTCCGTGTATAATAGACTATTCGAAACAACTGTTTATTCGGAATGGCTCTTACATACACTTCCCAAATCGGTCTCGATGCCATCATGCCTGTGCTGGACGAATACGTCGTCTGGTACGGAAAGCTTATGAAGGCGTATTTCGAAGGCGTGCCGTTCTCCGGTGAAGTGCCCCCGGTTTTCAGCGACTGGCTGGAAAAAGCCATCAAGGAAAACAGCATCGACGAGCTGACCGCAGAGCGTGTAAAACGCATTCATGCTGGTATGGTCGAAGCAGCGCAGGACTTTGCATTGAAGTATCTCTCGCGCGACAATCCTCCGCTCGAACAATATGACGAACTCAATCGTCACTATGAAGAATTCATCCAGATCATGCGTCGACTGGAATTGGATCATGCAACCGAGAACAGCGGTTTTGACGAGAAAACAGGTCTGCGCTCTTCAAAACTTCTGGCATCTGATTTTGCGCGTGAGATGGAACGCCGCGCACGCCGCGGAAATCCGTTATCGCTCGCGTTGGTAAAAATAAACAATTACAAGCCGGAATGGGGCAAAAACCCCGTGGAAATGCGCGAGATGATACGCAATATTTCCGACCGGATGAAGGATTGCCTGCGTTCATTCGACGATGCCTATTATCTCGGCAACGAATATTTTATACTGGCACTCAAGCATGCGGACATGCTTGGCTCGCAGGCCGCGGTGAGCCGCCTTAACCAGGACATAAACCGTGCGCATATTGCTGTGCCGGGCAGCGACGATGATGAAGTCTCCATATCGACCGTAATTTCAGAGCCATCGCCTGGCGACAGTCTGGAAACGCTGCTTGATAATATGAAGAAGGATCTTGCCGGAATTGATGCGAAGGGAACGGTCGTACAATACAACGATCTCAGCCCTTTACAGCGATATATCCATTCCATAGACAAGAAGAAATAAGTATAGTGATCCCGTTTTTACAAGGGATTACAGCTTATGATTATTCATTCAGACTTCGCAAAACTCCATATCGTGAGCCATCCGCTGGTTCAGCATAAACTCTCGCGCATGCGCGACGAGACATGCCCGACGGGGGAGTTTCGCCGGCTTTTGAAAGAAATTTCCTATCTTCTGGGTTACGAAGTCACCCGCAACTTGCCCCTTACAACATCCCCGATCAGAACGCCGATGGAAAAGATGGACGCGCCCGTGCTGGATGGTCCGTTGCCCGTGGTAGTGCCCGTTTTACGCGCGGGCCTCGGTATGGCCGAAGGTCTGACGGAATTGATCCCGGATTGCTATATCGGGCATGTCGGGCTGTACCGCGATGAGGAAACGCACCGCCCGGTGGAATATCTGGTTCGCTTGCCAAGGCCGGACGGCAACAACCCGTATATCGTGGTCGACCCTATGCTGGCCACGGGCCATTCGGCGGCTTACACGTTCGATGTGCTGGTCCGCCATGGCATCAAGCCCGAAAACATCATCCTGATGTGCCTTGTTGCCGCGCCGGAAGGGGTTAAGGTGCTGCATGAGCGTTATCCGCAGGTGCCGGTGTTTACAGCCTCTCTGGATCGCCAGCTGAATGAAACGGCCTATATTATGCCGGGCTTGGGCGATGCCGGAGACCGTTTGTTCGGAACATTTTAGTATTTTCTTAACGCTTTGATTATAAAAAGAAATTGCTGCTCTGCGGTGGTTAATTTTATATTAACCGCTTGCCGATTAGACTAAGAGTGGGCAGGGGAATATTCTCGAAAGGTTATGATGTCCGACAGCGTCGATCACAAAGTCTTGTTTGATCGTATGCCTGTTCCGCGTTTTATCGTGGAACAGAAGGACGACGAGTACCATCTTGTATCCATGAATGACAAGGCGTGTGAGTTTTTTGGAAAGCCGGAACGCGAAGTCGTCGGCAAGACGCTCAATGCGATTCTCGACAATGAAAATTCCGAACATCTCATTCATTCGTTGAGCGTCAGCATAAAAAGAAAATCGCCTGTGACCATCCAATCGTTGCCGACCTTTCCGGGCAACGCGCAAGTACCAGGTTTCTGGATTAATCCTATTTTGGACGAAGACGGCGAAGTCACCATTCTGGATGTGATTGCGCAGCCCAACCTTTCGGATGATTCCGCCCTGCAACGCGAACGCGACGACGCGCTTTTGCTTTTGACGTCTATCTTCGATGTCAGCGAGGTGGGCATTCTCGTGACAGACCACAATCGCCGCATCGTGAAAGTAAACGATAGCTTTGTCCGTATATACGGATGGAGCCGCAACGATCTGATCGGTCTCGATTTTATCAATATCATTGCGTCCGATGAACAGGATGTAGCGCGTAAAAACCATGAGGAATTTATCCGCGGCGGTATACGCAGTTCCGGGGAGATGAAGCTTTCGCGCAAGAATGGCAGTTCGGCCAACGTGCTTTTTACAACGGCAACGCTTGAACTTTCACAGCGCCGGAGGTTCCAGGTTACAACCATCATGGACATCACGCTCCGCAAGCAGATGGAATATTCGCTGCGCGTGGCGAAAGAGCAGGCGGATGCCGCGAACCAGGCGAAGTCTGCGTTTCTGGCGAACATGTCGCACGAGTTGCGGACACCTTTGAACGCGATCATCGGATTCTCGGAAATGATGATCAAACATACATTCGGTCCGCTGGGCCATGAAAAATATGGCGAATATCTCGACGATATTCATATGAGCGCCAAACACTTGCTGGAAATCATCAACGAAGTTCTCGATATGTCGAAAATCGAAGCCGGCAAGGTTGAACTCGACGAACAAGAGATCGATATGCATGGCCTTATCGACTCTGTCACGCGCATCATGGCAAACCGTGCCTTCAATTCCGGTCTGGAAATCCGCGAGAATATCCCTGCCGATCTGCCGGGGCTGTATGCCGATCCGCGTCTGGTGCGCCAGATTTTGATCAATCTCGTTACCAACGCCATCAAATATTCCCACAAAAGCGGTGCGATTGATGTGGCCGCGGAGACGGACGAGCGCGGCCGCCTGTTGCTGGTTGTCAGGGACTATGGTGTGGGGATACCAAAAGACCGTATTAAGGAAGCCATGCAGCCATTTGGCCAGATCCATGATCCCACGCATAGCAACACGCAACAGGGCACAGGGCTTGGCCTGCCGCTTACGAAAGCCATGGCCGAATTGCATGGCGGTGCGTTGCTGCTGGAATCCGATACGAACAAGGGCACAAAAGTGACCATTGTGTTTCCGGAAGACCGGGTTTTGCGCTCCAAAGACGGCAAAACCGGCATAGACATCGCCCAGTCGGCAGAGTAATATCCCGCCATATCACTTTTATGACCAAAGACGATGTGGAGATTTCCCATGACCGAGCTGGAACAGCGCTGTATCGATGCGGGCCTGAAGATGACCGGCCCCCGCAAAACCATTTTGAAAGTCCTTGGCGAATCCATAGACCACCCGTCTGTGGAAGTCGTTTACGAACGGGCGAAGGCTCTCGATGCTTCCATCAGCATCGCAACGGTGTACCGCACTCTGAACATGCTCGACGAGCTTGATCTGGTAACGCGCCATGAATTCAAAGAGAATTTCTCGCGTTATGAAACGAACATGGATCACCACCATCACCTGATCGATCTGGAATCCGGCGAAGTGATCGAGTTTCAAAATGCCGAACTCGAGGCATTAAAAGAACGCATTGCGCAGGAAATGGGCTTTGAGCTGGTGGACCACCGCCTAGAGCTCTATGGCCGTAGAATCCGCTCTGCCAGCAAAAAGCTTTAGGGGCAGTAGTACAGGCTATGTGCGACACAGAAACGGGATCAGGCTGCGGCTGCTTTCTAAAACTTCTTCAGGAGTTCGAAGCGGAGTCCGGCGTTAACTGTAAGGACATTGTGTTGAATGCCTATTGCAGCCTTTGCAAAAGCGGCGTCGGTGAATGCGAAGCCAAAAAGATCGCCGCACGTATCCTGAAGTATCACCGCCCGACACCCGGAGCCGTTGCCGAGGATGTTGTTGAATGCTGGGTCTTCCAACAATCGCAAGCCAGCGTTAATTAAACAATGACCGACGCCGGGCAACAACGCATTCCAACATATGTATGGGTGGAGGCAGAATTGCGGCGCCTTTCCGGCATGGGGATTGGCGTTTATGTGGCTGCGCGAGGTGATAAAAACGGCGGAATGGTCCTTCAGAAAATCAGCAATATGGCCGGAGATTGCCGTCTCATGGGATTACAGCGCGATCTTCTGGGCAAGCTTGTCTGGATCAACGTTCTGCAGGACGAAGTTGTAGAAGAGCGTGAGGCTGACGCTTACATAAAACGTGCCATAGAGCGCGACCCCGATCTCTGGGTAGTTGAGATCGAAGATCGAGCGATGTCTGCCTTTATAGGCGAAACTGTTTTCAATTAATCTTTAAAAGCCAGTATAGAGGGGGGCTTACACGCTGTCTTAGATACGTTAACCTTATAAATAGTATTTTTTTCTAATATTCTTGAATTTATAGGCAAATCATGACATTTAATTGGTACAATATTTGTACGGTTTGCTAACTGGTTGAAATAAATGATAAAATTATCAAAAATGACCGATTATGCCGTGGTCATCTTGGCCGATATGGCTTTGGCGGACGGCAAGCTTCAGACGGCGTCGGGCCTGTCGGAAAAAACAGGTCTGCCTGAACCGACCGTAGCGAAAGTGCTTAAGCTACTGGCGCGTGGCGGCATGATAGAATCAACACGTGGAATAAACGGGGGTTACAAGCTTGTGCGCCAACCTAAGGAAATATCCATGGCCTCTGTAATCACATCGCTCGAAGGCCCCGTTCAACTCACATCGTGTGTGGACCGAAACGAAGATTGTTGCAGCCATTCGGTTAATTGCGCGATGCGCGGCAAATGGGACCCCGTAAACGCTGCCATGCAAAAAGCGCTTGAGGATGTCACGCTCGCACAGATGCTTGAGGCGCGCGTATGAGCAATATCGATCTGGAAACCATTGAAACGGTAAAATCCCTCAGCGGCAAATACGAAGCGGGGTTTGAAACCGATGTCGAGATGGAATATGCGCCGAAAGGCCTGAACGAAGATATCGTTCGCCTTATCTCGCAAAAGAAAAACGAGCCGGAATGGCTTTTGGAATGGCGCCTGAAGGCTTTTCGCCATTGGCAGAAAATGCCGGAGCCACAGTGGGCGAAGCTCGACATCCCGCCGATCGACTATCAGGACGCGTATTATTACGCCGCTCCTAAAAACATGAAAAAGCTCAAGTCGCTCGACGAGGTCGATCCGCGTATTCTCGAGACGTATAAAAAACTCGGTATTCCTTTGAAGGAACAGGAAGTGCTGCTTGGCGTCGAAGGCGCCCCGCAAGTCGCCGTGGATGCGGTGTTTGACTCCGTGTCCGTCGGTACAACCTTCCGCAAAAAACTGTCCGAAGCGGGCGTCATCTTCTGCTCTATATCCGAAGCGGTTCAGGAACATCCCGAACTGGTACAGAAATATCTCGGCTCTGTCGTTCCATTCGCGGACAACAAGCACGCTTGCCTGAACAGTGCGGTCTTTACGGACGGTTCGTTCGTTTACATTCCTCCGGGTGTGCGTTGCCCGATGGAGCTTTCCACCTATTTCCGCATGAACGCCCGCAACACGGGGCAGTTCGAGCGCACACTGATCATCGCGGACAAAAATTCATATGTTTCATATCTGGAAGGCTGCACCGCACCGATGCGCGATGAAAACCAGATGCACGCCGC
Source organism: Micavibrio sp. (assembly GCA_030824805.1). GTDB lineage: Bacteria > Pseudomonadota > Alphaproteobacteria > Micavibrionales > Micavibrionaceae > Micavibrio_A. The sequence continues at coordinate 98 of JAPJRC010000078.1, read as the reverse complement.
TGTGGTCGAACTGGTTGCCCATGACGATGCCGAAATAAAATACTCTACGGTGCAGAACTGGTATCCGGGCGATGAAGAAGGCAAGGGCGGTATTTACA
>JAPJRC010000077.1 GCA_030824805.1 Micavibrio sp. | reverse complement strand
GGTCGAAGACCTGCTCAAGGTGGAGGGTATTTCACGCGCGCAGGCGGAAAAAATCTTCGCGTTTTTTAATGAATGATGCCGCTTGATTTAAACTCTTCCAATGAAATCAAACGGCTAAAAAATATTCCTGATATTGCGTCCAATCTTTTCAGTCCCGCATGCAGTTATTCACATTGCCGCATGTTATTAATTCTTTTAAAAATCAGTGTGTTAACAAATTTCTGTTAGTAAGTTGTTTAGCGGGTTGTGCGTGTTAAATCCGCATGTTAGCGTTTTTTCATCAATCAAGGCTTACGGTTTCAAGGACGCGCCGCTCGGTGTATCCGCGCCGATGGTCTGACCTTACTTTGGAGCGAGAGAGAATATGTTTCACCGGACGAATAATGCCCCCGAAACTGCCCCTAAACAAAGCGTAGAAACGCAACAACAGCCAGAACAGCAAACGTTCCAGTACCAGACGAAAATGATCGAGCAGTCAGCCGTCGAACGTTACGCCCGCAACGAAGCGGTGCAGGCAACGACCAAGGCGCCGGTCGCAAACCAAAGCCAGCCATTGACCGAAAACCAGTTTTATGTTTATGAATCTACTCTCTACCAAGAAGAAAAGGACACTCAAATGACCCCCTCTGACCTCGACAACAAATCAGAGTCCAAAGACTCCGCGCCTTCCCGCATCGACATTCCGGGCGGTGTATTCTCCCGCCCCGGTCAACCGCCGATCGCAGGCCGCGTTCCTGGCGCATATCCGGGCGCTTACCCGGGCGCATCGACGTTCGGTCAAACGAGCGCTTCCACGGCAAACGACCCGGCATCGGGCCGCAAGCTGTATATCGGTCAGGGCATCACGCTCTCCGGCGAAATCGAGTCCTGCGACCATCTGGTTGTAGAAGGTACGGTTGAAGCTGCCCTGAAAGGCGCTTCGGTTCTCGAAATCGCGGAAGCCGGCGCTTACTTCGGCACCGTTGATATCGATGAAGCAACAATCGCCGGCCGCTTCGAAGGCGACCTGACGGTTCGTGGCCGTCTCACGGTTAAAGCTTCGGGTTCCATCACGGGTTCCATCACATACAAAGAACTGGCGATCGAAGCCGGCTCCAACATCGATGGTAAACTCTCCCCGCTGGACGCCAAAACAACGGCGAGCCGCAAAACGGAAACGAAAGCCCGCAAGTCCACGGACTACGGCGCAGAACTTCCTTTTGAAGGCAAGGCTGTTGCCGCCGAGTAATCGGTTCGCGATACGAATTAAAAACCGGACAGAAATGTCCGGTTTTTTTATTGTCTGAGCTCTATAGATGTTCCATCGGGAATTGCACGCCACAATTCATCCATTTCTGCGTTTGTGACGGCGATACAACCTTGTGTCCAGTCCATTAGGAGATGGAAACGGCCTAGAATTCCCGCGCCATTGCGCAATCCGTGTACCATTATGTCGCTGCCAGCATTTACATTTTCTTTTTCGGCACGCTTTAAATCCTCTGCATCGGGATAGCTTATGTGCAGCGAACGGTAGTAACTGCTTTTTGCGTTGCGTCGATCAATTATGTAGCGGCCTTCAGGAGTTTTCTTGTCGCCTTCCTTTTGTTTCGGTTCCATACCGCCCCGTCCCAAAGAAACAGGATACGTTTTTAATATCGCGCCATCCTTTAAAAGCGTGAGCGTACGGTCTGATTTGTCGATGAGAATGTGGTCTGCCGTAATATTTTGAGGCAATGCTTCTTTAGCAGGAGGCAGCGTTTTATAAAGCATACCCAAAAATACGGTTAAGGCTGATGTAAGCAGGCCGATGACTATGAATGGTTTTTTCATGCTATGGTTTTTTCCTTGAACGCGCAGAGATCGTTCACGGGGCATTCAGGGCAGCCGGGTTTGCGTGCGAGACATATGTAGCGTCCGTGCAGGATCAGCCAGTGATGCGCGTGCATCATGTACTCGGGCGGAATGACCTTCTCGAGTTTTTCTTCGACTTTTTCAACAGTGGCGCCGGGTGCCAGACCCGTGCGGTTCGACACACGAAAGACATGCGTGTCGACGGCCATGGTCGGCTGGCCGAACGCCATGTTCAGTACTACGTTTGCTGTTTTGCGTCCGACACCAGGCAGCTTGACGAGTTCGTCGCGGTCCGCAGGCACTTCGCCGCCATATTGGTCGATCAGAATTTTTGAAAGCGCATAGACGTTTTTTGCCTTCGAATTGAAAAGCCCGATCGTCTTTATGTATTCACGGATTTTGTCTTCGCCCAGATTGACCATCTTTTCCGGTGTGTCGGCTTTGGCAAAAAGGGCGGGGGTGGCTTTGTTAACGCTTTTATCCGTTGCCTGCGCCGACAACGCAACGGCGACCAGCAACGTGAACGGGTTCGTCCATTCCAGTTCACCCTTCGGTTCGGGGTTGGTGGCGTGCAGGCGTTTGAAAAATTCCCGGATTTTGTCCTTCGTCATGCAGTTTTTCTACAGCCTAAATTACGGATGCGAAAGGAAAATTCAAAAGGCCATAACCTGTGCGCAAATTTGTATTGCAAATAATGCATAAGAGGTTCTTTATATTAGCAACAAGGAGTTAGGGATATGGGTATACTTAAAATGGCCATGGCTGGTGCCGGTTTTACGCTTGTTCTCGGGAATGCTACCACGGGAGGCACCATGGAAGCCCCGCCCAAGCAAGCGCTTGTTGGTTTTGCGCACACGACACCCGATGTCGCCGTGCATGACGATAACCTAAGGGTTCGTAGTTACATATTCGATGTTGCCGACAAAAGCCCTGTGATCAAACAGGGATTGTATGATGACAGCATTGGCGTTGCCTGTTCGTGGACTCTGACCCCCAAGGACGATCATGAAGGCGAGGAGCCGCAGGAGTACCTGTTCAACGTGAAAGGCCATGAATGCAAATCAGGCGCGGAGCCTGCCAAGTGGCAAGAAGCAGCGCCTTCCGATCTGGAACAATCCGGCGGCAGCCGCATTTCGCGCACTTTTGATTTTTACGGCGATAAGAGCTTTGTCGGCCAGTTGTCGACCGACATCAATCCCGCATCCGGCTCCGTACGCTATCAAACACGTCTGTGGAAAGAAAACACCGACGAGGTGTGCCTGAAGACAGTGATAAGAATGGCTACGCCGATAGGCATGATCGGTGTCGCCGATGTCGATCACGGCTGCTTTAAGCTGGAGCACAAAGATTTCGTCATCAAGCGCGCCATAGCAACCCAGCCTTCTATTACGGCGTAATCCCAAGAAACGGGTTGGCGGCGTAGCCGTAGCGGCATAGTCTATTTTCCATGACCAATTTTCAGGAAGATGTCATAGCCGTTGCCATAGATTATCTGGCAGCCAATGCGCAGGTGTCGCACGATCTGGATGCGCTTGCGCAGAAGTTCGGATACGAAGCCACGCATTTTCAAAAACTGTTCAAGGAAAAGGTGGGCATCAGCCCCAAGCGCATGATGCAGTACATGCATTACAAACGCGCACGCGATTTTCTTCTCGAAGGCTATGCAACGATGGATGCGGCGTATGCGGCGGGGCTTTCCGGCACGGGGAGGTTGCACGATCTGTTTGTATCTATAGAGGCGGCCACACCCGGCATGGTGCAAAAGCGCGGCGAAGGTATGGACGTCTGTTACGGATACCATGCATCGCCCATCGGTGAAATTCTGGTTGGACAGACGCAAGTGGGCGTGTGCTGGCTGGGTTTTGTCGTGGACAATGACCGCAATGTTCCTTTCAAGGAAATGCAACGTCACTGGCCCTATGCGCGTTACAGGCAAAGCGAACAAGAAACGCGTGAGGCGGCGGAGCATATATTGCGCATCTGGCGCGGGCAAGGGGATGCATCGAACCGTTTAAGGCTCGATCTGCACGGCACAAATTTTCAGTTGCAGGTTTGGCGTGCTTTGCTGAAAATTCCCGCCGGTTATGTGACGAGCTATCAGGATATAGCGAGCGCTTTGGGCGCCCCCAATGCCTCGCGCGCCGTTGGGACCGCGGTGGGATACAACCCGGTCTCTTTGCTCATTCCTTGTCACCGCGTCATCCAAAAAAGCGGCATTGTCGAAAATTACATGTGGGGCACAACGCGAAAGAAGATAATTCTTGGTTTGGAATCAGATAGATATAACGAAAATCTACCTTTGATGCAAAAGGCGTGATACTTTCCTTTCATGCCAAAACCACATTTAAAACTTATCCAAGGCGGACTGTCGGACAAGCCGGAAAAGATTCCGGATGCGACATGCGACTTTGCGGCCGCGGGCTTGGTCGTCGACGATATGTTCGATTACGAAGCAATCAGAAACGCTCTTCCTCCACTGGAGCAATCGCCTGCAGAGAATACGCAGCCGCGCGCGCGAATTGTCACGGATATTTTCGGCGAACAGCGTTTCGAGTGGTTATAAGCCCAGCACATCACGCATAGTGTAGAGCCCCGCTGGTTTATGCGAGAGCCATTGCGCCGCCTGTAATGCGCCGCGCGCGAAGAGGGCGCGGTCCGTCGCTTTGTGGCCGAGCTCTATGCGCTCGCCCATACCGTATATGGTGACGATATGTTCGCCGACGACATCGCCGCCGCGCGAAACCGCATAACCGATGGTGCCTTCCACCCGCTTGCCGTTGCGGTCGGTAACAAACTCACCGCCGCCACGGCCTTTTTGTGCGGCTTTGCCGAGCGCCAAGGCTGTGCCGGATGGAGAGTCGATTTTGTTCTTGTGATGCGATTCAAAAACTTCGATATCCCATTGGGGCCCGAGTTTCGATGCTGCCTGTTCGACAAGCGCGAGCAGGAGGTTTACACCAACGCTCATATTGGCGGCGTAAACAATGGGAATGCTCTTAGCAGCATCCTTGATTTTGGATTCCATAGCCGCGTCCAGACCCGTGGTGCCTATCACCAAAGCGGTTTGCGTTTTTACGGCGGTTTCCAGCAATGTCTGCGTGCCTTCCGGCGTGGTGAAGTCGATGACGCAATCGCTGGCGGTGCAAAGATCTTCCGCCGTGCTGACGACAAGGAATTGCTCGCTCGGTACGTGTTCGGGGTGGATGGAGCGGCTACTGCCGGCAACGAGATCCAGGCCTTTCCATTGGCCTGACTGCAATTCGCGCACCAAAATCTGTCCGACGCGCCCTGTGTATCCTGCTATGCCTATGTTCATTTTTCTTTCCTGTCTCTGATGGCCACGGACAAACGCACTGTGCAGTTCATCTTGCCTTCGTCGTTGAATGTATCAATCTGCCACAAATGCATGGAACGGCCGGTGTGAACGGGTTTGCATACGCCCGTAACGAGACCTTCGGTGACAGAGCGAAGATGGTGTGCGTGTATTTCAAAACCCACGGCCATTTGTCTGTCGTTTTCAATGCACATCCACGCAGCGACCGAGCCCATTGTTTCCGCGAGCACGCAGGATGAGCCGCCATGCAGAAGACCGAACGGTTGTATGGTCCTGTGATCTACCGGCATGGTGGCCTTCAGGTAATCGTCACCGACTTCGGTGAATTTTATGTCTAGCACTTTGTTCACATTGTCCTTGTGAACGCCGCGGATATTGTTCAAGTCGTCGATTGTATAGGGTTTGATCCAGAGCATGGGGCATCCTTAATGTTCGTTGTGGCGGTCATGCGCCATGATTGCGGGTAGCTCGCTTAGGAAAGCATCGCGCGTTCGCGGGCCTGCGTAAATGCTTTCGTTCTTTGTGTCTGCCGCGAATTTTGCAAAGACGATAGTACGATTGTCTTTTTCCGCCCAGCCCACAAACCAGCCCTGCTGTCTGGAGCGGTTGAGCGTGCCGTCTGCCTTTTTCTCAAAACCCGTGCCTGTTTTTCCGTGCACCTTCCAGCCATCGGTTTCGAACACCGGAATGATAGAGAGCGTTTTGTCATACGCTTGTGCTGATATATCGAAATCACGGTTTAACATGCCGCGCACAAAGCCGACCTGTTCTACAGGCGATATTTGCAGCGAAGAAGACAGCCACGAATGTGTCAGCCCGTTATTCTTTCCAGGATCGCCGGAGATATCCTTGTTGCCGTAGTTAAAAGCATCAACATAGGATTTGAATTTTTTTCCGCCGAGCGTACGTGTGAGCTTTTGCGAAAACCAGACGATGGATTCTTTTTCCCAGCGCAGAGGATCAGTCGTTTGGCGTTCCGCTTCACGGTTGGTCTCGTAGCTGTCATCATAGGCCCATGATGGATTATGCGCATCTACAAGAATGCCTGAATCGAATCCCATAAGCGCCAGAGGGATTTTGAATGTCGATTGTGCGCCCTGACGGGTTTTGCAATCGCCTTGTTCATGAATGATAGCCGCGCTTTTATGGTCTACCACAATCGTGCAGGATGTGGCCGCCATCGCCGTATTGTGCAGGCTAATAAAACCTGCTGTAAAAACGGCGAGGGCGAGAAGGGCACGCATGCTAGTTCTTCAGGTCGGTCCAGATGTCCTTCATCTTCTGCATGAAGGAAGAGGACTCCGGCGAATGGCCGCCTTTGTCGCTGGCAAGGTCCTCGGCCAGTTTCTTGAACAGGTCTTTTTGTTTGCCGTTCAAATTCACCGGGGTTTCTACGAAGATCTCGATATAGAGATCGCCGTGTGATTCGGAACGCATAACATTCATGCCTTTGCCTTTGAGGCGAAGCTGCTGTCCGGTTTGCGTGCCTGCCGTGACTTTTACGCTGTTGCGCGAGCCGTCGATGCTTGGCACTTCGATCTCGCCGCCGAGCGCCGCCGTTGCCATTGGTATCGGCACACGGCAATACAGGTTTGCGCCGTCGCGCTTAAAGAATTTGTGCGGTTTAATGGCAACGAGCACATAAAGATCACCCGCCGGCGCGCCGCGCATGCCGGCTTCGCCTTCACCGGCGAGGCGAATGCGGCGGCCGCTATCGATGCCTTTCGGGATTTGTACCTTGAGGGTTTTTTCTTTTCTAATGCGGCCCGAGCCGGAACATTTCTTGCACGGGTCTTTGATGACCGAGCCTGCGCCGCCGCATGTCGAGCAGGTGCGCTCGATGGTGAAGAAACCTTGCTGCGCGCGCATCCGTCCGGAACCATGACAGGTGGGACAGCTTTCAGCGCCTTTGCCGGATTCCGTTCCATGACCGTCGCATTTGTCGCATGTGTCGTTGACGGGAATCTTTACCGTGGCTTCCTTGCCTTTGAAGGCGTCTTCCAGCGTGATTTCCATCGTGTACTGGATATCCGAGCCGCGCATGTTCGCACGCGGGTTGCCGCCTGCACGGCCGCCCATCATGTCGCCGAACATATCTTCGAAGATGTCGGAGAATGCGCCGAAGCCTCCGGCACCGCCGAAGCCACCGCCGCCTCCGCCCATGCCGCCATTTTCAAAAGCGGCTTTGCCGAAGCGGTCATAAGCCGCACGTTTTTGTTCGTCTTTCAGAACATCATACGCTTCGTTGATTTCCTTGAACTTGGCTTCAGCTTCCTTGCTGTCCTTGTTCTGGTCGGGGTGATATTTCATCGCCAGCTTGCGGTAGGCTTTTTTGATTTCCTCCGCAGACGCCTTACGGTCAACACCCAATAATTCGTAATAATCCTGTGCCATGGCCTTGATAGTGTACTGTGATCCTGAGTTTAACGGAAGGTCAGACTTGCGCCCTATATGCTTCGAACCCCCGTTTTCACGGGGGTCCTTGGCGTTTATTTTTAATAAGGCTTAGTTTTTCTTGTCATCGTCGACTTCGGTGAAGTCCGCATCGATGATGTCGTCAGACGAGCCTTTCGGCGCTTCCGAAGCGTCGTGCGACGCATTGTCCGGCGTGCCGGCCTGGTCTTCCTGCGCACGGCGATAAGCCATTTCACCGATCTTCATCGATGCCTGCATCAGGGCTGTGGTCTTGGCTTCGATGGCGGCTTTGTCATCGCCGTTCAGAGCAGAGCGGAGTTCGGCAATTGCGTCTTCCGCGGCCTTGCGGTCATCCGCCGGAACCTGCGATCCCAGATCCGCGATGGATTTCTCCGTCTGGTGGATCATGGATTCCGCCTGGTTCTTGGCTTCTACCACTTCACGCTTCTTCTTGTCGGCATCGGCGTTTTGTTCCGCGTCCTTGACCATTCTTTCGATATCGGCATCGGACAGACCGCCAGAGGCAGCGATACGGATCTGCTGTTCCTTGCCCGTGGCTTTGTCTTTTGCCGTAACGTGCACGATACCGTTGGCATCGATGTCGAATGTCACTTCGATTTGCGGCACGCTGCGCGGGGCAGGGGGAATGCCGACGAGGTCGAACTGACCGAGCAGCTTGTTATCGGCCGCCATGTCGCGCTCGCCCTGGAATACGCGGATCGTCACGGCAGACTGGTTGTCTTCAGCTGTCGAGTAGGTCTGCGATTTCTTCGTCGGGATCGTTGTGTTGCGATCAATCATGCGCGTGAACACGCCGCCGAGCGTTTCGATACCGAGCGAAAGCGGGGTAACGTCGAGCAGGAGAACGTCTTTAACGTCGCCCTTCAGAACGCCGCCCTGAATCGCCGCGCCATCGGCCACGACTTCATCCGGGTTTACGCCCTTGTGCGGTTCCTTGCCGAAGAATTCCTTCACCGTTTCGATAATTTTCGGCATGCGGGTCATACCGCCGACGAGAACAACGTCATCGATATCGGAAGCCTTAAGGCCCGCATCTTTCAGAGCAGCTTTCAACGGGCCCGTCGTCTTTTTGATCAGATCATCGACGAGGGATTCCAGTTTCGCGCGCGTCAGCTTGATGTTCAGGTGTTTCGGACCCGAAGCATCCGCCGTGATAAACGGCAGGTTGACATCGGTCGCCTGTGCGGAAGACAGTTCGATCTTCGCCTTTTCAGCGGCTTCTTTCAAACGCTGCAGCGCGAGCTTGTCGTTGCGCAGGTCGATGGCCTGTTCTTTTTTGAACTCGTCCGCGAGGTAGTGAATGACGCGGTCGTCGAAGTCTTCACCGCCGAGGAACGTGTCGCCGTTGGTGGATTTCACTTCAAACACGCCGTCGCCGATCTCGAGAACGGACACGTCGAACGTACCGCCGCCGAGGTCGTATACAACGATCGTGCCGGTGGATTTCTTGTCGAGACCGTAGGCAAGCGCCGCCGCCGTAGGCTCGTTGATGATACGCAGAACTTCGAGGCCCGCGATTTTACCGGCATCTTTCGTTGCCTGACGCTGGCTGTCGTTGAAGTAAGCGGGAACGGTGATGACAGCCTGATCGACTTTTTCGCCGAGGAAGCTTTCAGCCGTTTCTTTCATTTTCTGCAGGATCATCGCCGAAATCTGTGCAGGCGATTTTTTCTCGCCGTCGATTTCAACCCAAGCATCGCCGTTGTCGGCCTTGATGATTTTGAACGGTGCTGTTTTTAGCATCTTCTGAACTTCGGCGTCCTCGAAGCGACGACCGATCAGACGCTTTACAGCGTATAGTGTGTTTTCGGGGTTTGTGACCGCCTGGCGTTTTGCCGGCTGGCCCACGAGACGTTCGCCATCCTTGGTGAAGGCGACCATAGACGGCGTCGTGCGCGCGCCTTCCGAGTTTTCGATTACCCGCGATTCCTTACCGTCCATGACGGCGACGCAGGAGTTGGTCGTACCAAGGTCAATACCTATTACTTTGCCCATTTTTTCTACCTCTTGTTAGTTAGCAAATTTACGGGAAAGGCCCGCCAGGGCAGCACCTTTCCACCATTCCTATAGGCCGCACTGCGCGGCCAATGTGTTTATATAGCACATGGACCGGCAAATGCCAGAGCCGGAGCATAAT
>JAPJRC010000076.1 GCA_030824805.1 Micavibrio sp. | reverse complement strand
CCAGATATTCCTGCAATTTGGCTTGCGAGAAATCTTCCCAGTTTTGCTCCGCATTCGCAGCGCTTTCTATGGTTTTGCCGACAGGCTGCATGGTGAAGAAGGTCGAGACGACAAAGCCGAGGGAGAGCAGGATAACAACAACATACAAAAGATGTCCGGCTATGTGCCTGGGGCGATAACGCCAGAGCCACAGCGAAAAGGCGATTGCGACCATGCCCAGCAGCGCCGCGAACTGCCCCATATGGCTTACCTGCTGCGAGAGTATCCAGATCAGCCAGCAGGATGACAGGAACATCGGGAAGGCGAGAAACTGGCGCAGACGTTCCATCCACGCGCCTGGTTTCGGCAACGCGTGACGCACGGCGGGGATAAACGAGAGCGCGAGATACGGAACGGCAAGCCCGAAGCCGAGCGCAAGGAATGTGGCCAGCGCAACGAAGGAAGATTGCGTAAGGGCGAATCCTATAGCCGCGCCCATGAATGGTGCCGTACAAGGCGTGGCTACCAATGTGGCCAGCATCCCGGTAAAGAACGATCCGCCTACGCCGGATTTTGCCGTTAATGTCTGCCCTGCATTCGAAAGACCGAAATCTATTTCAAAATAACCTGCGAGATTGAGGCCGAGGACGAAGAACAGATAAGCCAGGAAAAGAATAACGCTGGGGTGTTGCAACTGGAAGCCCCATCCGATTTGCAGGCCGCCGGCTTTCAGCGCGATCAGTACGCCTGCGATGATCGTAAAGCATGCCAGAATGCCAAGCGTGTATGCGATGCCATGCAAGCGTGCGACGCTGGCGTCTTTGTCCTTGAGTTGCACTAGGCTGAGCGCTTTCATGGAAAGCACAGGGAACACGCAAGGCATAAGGTTCAGGATAATGCCGCCAAGGAAAGCGAGGAGCAGGGCCTGCAGCACCGAAACATTTTGTTCGGTATCGGCATGCAGCGGGCCTGCATCGCTTAGAGTCGATACCCGGACGGCCTTCCGCCCGCCCGCCGCATCTTCATATACGACAACCAGTTTTGTGACCGGCACTTCGGCCATAGCGCGGTCGCCGCGCTTGTGGCGAAGCGTGAGCGTGGAACCATCCTTGCTGGCCTTTGTTTCAACCGTGTTGAGGATCAAGCCCCATTCTTCGGGGTAGAGTTCTATGCTGTCGAGTTTTGCAAACGCACTCGGTGTGTCTGTGTTGATGGTGACGACGAGATCGCCATTCTCTTCGCTCATCGCGGTGGCCCAACCCATATCCACGGGCAATGCGATGCGCGCTTCTTCTATCGCGGATACCGATGGCTCGCGCCCGTCATTGATGCTGAAGCTGGCCGCGTGTGATTCTGGAATGCAGATTTCGTGACATACAAGAATATCGATATTTGCCGTAATGGTTTGCGGGCCTTCGGGAAGATTTTCAGGAAGGGTGATTTCCTGCAGCAGAACGGCTTTTTCCTCATAACCAAAATTCATGAGGGGGCCGAGCGGAAGTTTTTTCGGAATCGGCCATTGGATAGGGGCTGCTTTTATGCCGTCGATACCGGACCACTCGACACGCGCCGCCGTGCCGGAATCGCCGGGATTGAGCCAGTAAGTGTGCCAGTGCTCGGCTATTGTCTGCTCTATACCGACCGTGAATGTCTCTCCGCCCTTTAATGTCGTCTTGTCAGGCAACAGGCGGATACTAACCTTTTTCTCTTCGGAAAACTGGGCAAAGGACGGGTAAGAGACTGAAATAATTGCCAGAAATGACAAAAAGAGGAGAAGGGCACTAAAAAGACGATTGGACATGCGGTCCTTCATGATTTGGTTACAAAGATAATCTAGCCTATTGGGTGCCGGAGTCCACCTCTAGGCTGTTCTAAAAAAAGGAATTATCATGACATCCGGCCAACCATCACCTGCCATTCAACAGGATAAAACCATGTCCGATCAACCGCTTTGGAAACCGTCATCACCGGAAAAAACCCGCCTTGCAGCTTTCATGCGCGAGCAGGGGCATGACCATCTGGATTATAAATCCTTCTGGCAATGGAGCGTCGACCATCCGGAAAAATTCTGGGATGCCGTGTGGGACTTTGCCGGTGTGATCGGTGACAAGGGTGACGTCGTGCTGACGGATGCCGACAAGATGCCAGGCACAAAATTCTATCCCAATGGCCGTATCAATTATGCCGAGAATCTGCTTCGCCGCCGCGATGATACGCCTGCGATGATATTCAGGGACGAACAGGGGCGCGAACGCACGCTCAGCTTCAGCCAGCTGTACGCCGAAGTGGCGCGCTGGCAGGCGCAATTCAAAAAATGGGGCGTACAAAAGGGTGACCGCGTTGCCGGATTCATGCCCAATATGCCGGAGACGATAATTGCATGTCTCGCCGCCGTATCTATCGGCGCTATCTGGTCTTCCGCTTCGCCGGATTTCGGCGTACAGGGGTTGATCGACCGTTTCGGCCAGATCGAACCCAAGGTGCTCGTCACTGTCGATGGTTATTTTTACAATGGCAAAACGCTCGACTGCCTGCAAAAGGTGAAAGAGGTTGTACCGCACCTGAAAGGGCTTGAGCAGATCGTTGTCGTACCCTTCACGCAAGACAAGCCAGACCATTCCTTCCTGCCGAACGCAGTGTCGTGCCAGACATTTGCGTCCGCGCAAGATGTCACATTTGAACGTGTGGAATTCAATCATCCGCTTTTCATCATGTTTTCTTCCGGCACAACAGGTATTCCGAAATGCATCGTGCACGGCCACGGCGGCACGCTGCTCCAGCATTTGAAGGAACATCAGCTTCAAAGCAATGTGCAGAGCGGGGACAGGATATTTTATTTCAGCACATGCGGCTGGATGATGTGGAATTGGCTGATCTCGGGATTGGCGAGCGGGGCCACGCTTCTTTTGTTTGATGGCTCTCCATTCTATCCGGATGGCAATGTGCTGTGGGAATTTACATCAAAGCATAAGGCCATGTTGTTCGGCACATCGGCGAAGTATATAGATGCTTTAAAAGTAAATGGATTAAAGCCGGGACAGGATAATGATCTGTCGGCTTTACGTGTTATCGGTTCTACCGGATCGCCGCTCGTCCATGAAAGTTTCGATTACGTGTACCGCGATATCAAACAGGATGTACATCTTAGTTCCTTGTCGGGTGGTACGGATATCGTCTCCTGTTTTGTCATGGGCAATCCTATTAGCCCGGTGTACCGCGGCGAAATTCAGGGGCCGGGCCTTGGCCTTGCGGTCGATGTTTTCGATGAAGACGGCAAGCCTATTCCGGCAGGGGCGGGTTCCGGTGAACTTGTCTGTACGAAACCGTTTCCCTGTATGCCGGTCATGTTCTGGAACGATCCGGATGGCGAGAAGTACAAGGCAGCCTATTTCGAACGTTTCGACAATATCTGGGTGCATGGGGACTGGATCGAGCGTACAAAGCATGACGGGCTTATCATCCATGGTCGTTCGGATGCCACTCTTAACCCCGGTGGTGTACGCATAGGAACCGCGGAAATCTACCGTCAGGTCGAACAGGTGCCGGAAGTGCTTGAAAGCATAGCCGTGGGACAGGACTGGGACGGGGATGTTCGCATCATACTTTTCGTTAAATTGCGCAAAAATGCTGTCCTTGATGATGTTTTGAGCGAGAAAATTAAAAAACAGATAAGATCCGGGGCTTCTCCACGCCATGTACCGGCAAAAATCATAAAAATTAACGATATTCCACGCACAAAATCGGGAAAAATAACCGAAATTGCAGTTAGAGACGTTATTGCAGGCCGTAAAATCAAGAATATAGAGGCTTTGGCCAACCCCGAAGCACTCGAACTTTATAAAGACCTGCCTGCGCTCAAGAAATAATTGACATAATTACTGATTTTGCTTAGGTTTGCGGCATGGCGAATGATTTCAAAGAATATGCGCATGTCATGTCGATGCAGCAGGAAGAGCTGGCAAAAATCGTCAACGGCGTTGCGCAACTGTCAAAAGCCGATTTTGATCCTCTTTCAATGAAGCTTGGGGATGTCGATCTTTCGTCCATGACTCCAGACAGCGTGTTTCAGGCCGTCTACACGCAGGCGCGGGAAGAAGAAGCCGATCGCGCCCTGACCGTCATCAAAAATTGCCTCGATAAAATAGAAATGACCGTCGATCTGCTGGAAATGCAGGACAAACTTATGTGGGCTGCTCAAGGTGCCGATGTGCCGGCCCTACAGGAATGTTTGGCTGAAGACCATAAAGTGGTCGGCAGTTTGAGCGAGCAGCTTTCCGCCCTCAAGCATGCTTATGATAACAGCGGTCTTCCCGATGTTCTGGACAAGCAGGAATATCACATGCGTCTTGGCAATGCTGCCGAACGTTACATCGAAATTATGCAACGTGATATAGTCCAGCGTCGCTCGGCAGCCAAAGAATTCGATAATGCGGTTGGGCTCAAAACCCTGATTGAAACCATATACGAGCTGCGCATGGATTATCTGGATGCCGCGATCGAAGATTCGGCCGTTCTTATCCATGGAATGAAAAGCAAGCTGTGGGAAGCTGCCTATATCAAAACGGCCATAGATGAAGGCGTGCTTCAGGCTAATCCTTTTCTGGAAGATAAAATTCACGAAAATCTGGAATATTGCCGGAAAACACAGCCGGTAGCGGCCGAAAATGTCGGCGCTATCCTGCGTTTTAGCGCCAAACTATACGAAATGGGCGACGATGCATGGGGTACCAAAGATTTTGAGGTGCGGGAGTACAAATCCGTGCCGCTTAATACCCTCCCTATAATTAAACCTTGATCTTTTGCCGTAAACCGTGGCTTAATCGAAGAATGATGACGTTTAACGCAGACAGCCAGTTCATGAAAGCAGCCGCAATGGCCGCTTCCGCTGCTGCGTTCGCCGCCGCCGCCGCTGCAGCCGCTGCGGGTTAGCCCGCACATATTTCCCGACATAGCGCACAGGGCGCGAATTAGCAGAAAACCGAAAAATCCAAAAATCCTTGCAGGCGGATTGCATCATGACTACATCAGGCACCACAGTATTTAAGAACAACGATACCACCATGACCCAGCCCAAAAACCCTTCATCCTATCGTTCCCTTTTCACGACATTGTCGCCGAATCAGGGCGCGGAAATGCTTCGGTATGGCTGGACGAAACCGAACATCATTTCTCTGGCACAGGGCGAAGGCAGCCTTAAAACGCCAGATTTCATCAGCGATGCGGCGACTCAGGCCCTCAAAGACGGCAAGACTTTCTACAACAACACGCTGGGTACGATTGAATTCCGCCAGGAAGTCTCAAACTACTATTCGCAAATCTACAACCTGCAAATCCCCACCAACCGCATATACGCAACGTCTTCCGGCACCACCGCTATGTATCTTGCGATGAATTCGCTGCTGGAGCCGGGCGATGAAATCGTGGCGATTACACCAATCTGGAAAAATCTGTTGGGCGCTATCGAGCTGACACAGGCAAAAACCGTCCAGGTTCCGCTGGACCATGTGGAAGGAAAAGGCTGGACGCTCGATCTCGACAAATTGTTTGATGCCGTTACCTCGCGCACGAAAGTGATGCTCATCGTTACACCGTCGAACCCCACCGGATGGACGATGAAGTCCGAAAAGATTAAAAAGGTTCTGGAATTCGCCCGCGAACGCGGTATCTGGATTATTTCCGATGAAGTCTACGCCCGCACCATGTACGGCGTAAAACGCGCCCCGTCTTTCCTCGATTACGCGGATGCAGACGACAATCTGTTCGTCGTCAATTCCTTCTCGAAATCCTACGCGATGACAGGCTGGCGTTTGGGCTGGCTCGTTGGTCCTTCGCATTCCGAAGCCGCAGTGCGTGATATTGCACTCTACAACAATATGGGCCCGCCCACTTTTGCGCAGTTTGCCGGTATCGCGGCCCTTCGCCATGGAGAGCCGTTCATCGAAGAACAACGCGCGCTCTGGAAATCCAACCTTGATATCGTGATGGACCGATTCCAGACGAACGGCCGTATCACAATGCAGCGGCCTGATTCAGCGTTTTACGCTTTCTTCCATGTGGATGGAGAGCCGGATTGCCTCAAGCTTACGAAGCAATTGATTGATGAAGCCGCGCTCAGCCTTGCACCGGGCTGCGCCTTTGGCACGTGCTGCCAGGGCTGGATCCGCATGTGCTTTGCGGTCTCCGAACAGCGTATTATCGAAGCGCTGAACAGGCTGGAGTCGGTTGTAAAGCCGCTTTAGTTCTTACAAAATTTCGAAAGGATCTCCCCGGCCCATTGGCGGAAACGCGATTGGGCCGGTTTCACGACAAAACAGACAACGCCGTTTTGTGCACCAGCACGTAGCGGATAAATATTTCCTTTTTCAAGGATGGCGAGATCGCCGCGCTTAAAAACGGTGTTTCCGCCGCTCACGGTGCCTTCGAGAATAACGGCCAGCGTGTGCTTGTTGGGATGGACCTGAACATCCATAGAGAAATCCGGCGCCATTTTTACAAGGCGGGCCGTGTAGCCGCAGCAGGTCGTTTTGACATGGATGGAATGAAGCCCTGTTTTTTCCTCTTTCCAGCTTTCTTTTTCCATGTGGCCGGCAAGACATGTCGGCATGTCCTTATCGCCGCATTTTTTCTTCAGCTTTTCGGTGCAGCCTACGCCGCTTTTGTGGGAAGGTTCCAGCTTCTCAATCTTGTCCATGACGCATTTCAACGCGTCAGATTTCATCGCCACAGGGGCGCAGCAATTTTTCAGCAGCGCACCGCCCATCGATTCATAGTCCGCCACAATTTTGCGGGCAGGGGGCGAGAGCGAAAGATGGGTGGCAATGATCAGGGCTTGCGCCTCGTCCAGGCAGCCGGAAGCATATTCCATTAACAATGCGTGATAGGTTTCTTCTCTTGTCACGGTCTTAACTCCGTTACTTTTCTGTCGCCGCGCAGACGGTCCAGCGCAAGGCGGATGCGTGATTTCACCGTGCCGAGCGGAAGGTTGGTTTCCTTCGCAATATCGGCATGGGTTTTGTCTTCAAAGAATGATTTATAAAGTAGGTCTGCCTGCTCCTGCGGCAAATTCTGGATGGCGCGCGCCATGATATCCGTTTCCTCGGCCTGCGCGATGTCATCGCTGGCGCTCGGGGACTCGTCGGCAAGCTCCAGATCGTCCGCGTCCACTTCAGGGCGGGGGGTTTTGCGGATCGCGTCGATTCTCTTGTTACGGGCGATGGTGAATATCCATGTGCTAGCGGACGCCTTTGCTGGGTCGAAGCTTTCTGCCTTTTGCCAGACGGAAATCATGGTCTCCTGTGCCAGTTCGTCGGCCTGATCGGGTGCCGCACCGCCCTTCATAAGGAAGGATTTGATGCGGGGGGCGAAATATTCGAACAATTCGGCAAAAGCCTCTTTGTCCTGATGTTTGCCTACGGCCAGCAGTAAAGACCGGAAATGCGCAGGGCCTTGCGCTCCGGAGCCGTCTATCACGCTGAGATGCGGGGTGTTCTGGCGGGCTTCCATCACCCTATTAACACCGCTTCCCGATATCCATACAAGCCCCCTTTCGGGGCTGTTCTGGGCCTGCATTCGTTTTCACCCATATTTTGGTCATTTTTTGTACGCATCTAGATGAAGGCTGGATCACAAGGATGTGCCCTTAAGGGTTGCCGGACCCCGCCAAAACATTTACCCTAACGGGGTCGCCGCGCCATTCGCGCACCCACAGGACAAGATCATGATTAAATTCAAAGTTGCTGCCGCAGTTCTTCTGCTTGTTTCTTTCTTTCCGTTGCACGCGCAGGCGTCGGATCCCGTGATGATAGGCGAATACGGCAAATGGGAAGCGTATGAATTCGTGGAGCCGGGTGGCGGCAAGGTTTGCTATATGATGGCAAAGCCCGACAAGCATGAAGGCGCCTATTCCAAGCGCGGTGAAATCGTTGCGTTGATCACGCACCGACCTGCTGAAGGCACGAAGAATGTTTTCTCTTATATGTCCGGCTATAGCTACAAGAAGGGCGCGGACGTCACCCTGACCATCGATGGCAGGAAATTTACGCTCTTTACCCAGAATGATATGGCCTGGGCGGCCGATGCCGCGGCCGACACGGCGCTGGCCGCGGCCATCCAGAAGGGATCAAATATGGTGGTTAAGGGTGTTTCCGGTAAAGGTACCCAGACCAAGGACACGTTCAGCCTCAAGGGCTCTACCAAGGCATATGAAACAATTACAAAAGCTTGCGGCCTTTAATAGCCATAATATCGAATGTAGTTACGGTAAATAAAAGGTAGTTGTCTATATGTTTGTTGGTAAAAACGTCAGGGGCTTTCAAAATAAATTCTGCTGTGCTACTTACTCGGACTTACCGGAACTCAATAAGAGAACTGAATATCGACCAAATAAGCGAAATCATTATTTGTTACCAACCTGCCAGGTCTTAATGGACTTTGAAAAGGAAGACGCGTTGTCCGGTCAATGCGGTGCTAAAAAAAAGATGAAACAGTTTTACATGGGTGTGAAATGCCGTTGAAGAATGTCCTGGGTAGCTCCTGCGCGTTCGTGGCACAGCATTTGGGCTTACGCCATCGCTATGTCTTTACAAAGAACAACCGTCTGCGTATCCGTTATGTTGCGGGTATGACGGCCGCACTGGCCGCGGGTCTTCCGACCGCCGTTGCCTTTTCCCCTCTGTCCGGCCTTTCCGGAAATGTGAGCTTTGAAATCGCCTCTGCCGCGCAGGCCTATTCCGTGATGGAACCTGCCGCCGGTATCGATATGGCCGCTGCTATTGATGACGGTATGGACAACGTGTCCGGAGATGCCGGTGAAATTACGCTGGCCTCCGTTCCGCAGTTTGACAAGCCTGTTGCACCTTCCGATCGTATTGTAACCATCTCCGCCGGCGATGCGCTGGGCAAGGTTATGCAGGACGAAGGGATCGAGTCCGGCGAAGTGCACAACATCATAAAGGCGATGGACGAGCACTTTGACCCCAAGGATCTCAAAGTCGGCCAGGATATTCATATGCATTTCGAGCCGGGCGATTCCGATGGCTCGTATCAGCTGACCAACATGAAAATCGAGTTGAACCCGCTTAAGACCCTGACAGTCGAGCGCAGCGGCGATGATTTCAAATCCGCGCTGGAAGAAAAAGAAGTGAAGCGCGTGGTGCAGGCCCAGAAGGCGATGATCAAGAACTCGCTGTACGGCTCCGCAGCCAAGGCCGGTATTCCGAAAAGCATCGTATCCGACGCCATTAAAATTTACTCCCAGAACGTAGACTTCCAGCGCGACGTGCAATCGGGCGACATTCTCGAAGTTATGTATGAAACGGAACAGACGGATGATGGCTATATTGCCAAGACCGGAAATGTTCTTTACGCACAGCTTACCCTTTCGGGCCGCAAAATTCCTCTCTACCGCTATGAATCCGCTGACGGTATCGTCGATTACTATGGCCGTGACGGTCAGTCGACCAAGAAGACCCTCATGAAGACGCCAATCGACGGTGCCCGCGTATCTTCCGGTTTCGGTATGCGCCGCCACCCCGTTCTCGGCTACTCCAAAATGCACAAAGGTATGGATTTCGCCGCGCCGACGGGCACGCCGATTTACGCTGCCGGTGATGGCGTTGTGAAAAAGGCCGGACGTTTCAGCTCCTACGGTAACTATGTCCGTATCCGTCACCGCAACGATCTCGACACAGCCTATGGCCACATGAGCAAAATCGCTTCGACCTTGAAGCCGGGCACGCGCGTTCGTCAGGGACAAATTATCGGCTATGTCGGTACGACCGGCCGTTCGACAGGTCCGCACCTGCACTATGAAATTCTGGTTGCCAACAAACAGGTCAACCCGCGCGGTGTTAACC
>JAPJRC010000075.1 GCA_030824805.1 Micavibrio sp. | reverse complement strand
GCCGCCGGAGGTGAACGAACCGTTCGCCGTGATGGCACCCGGACCGTCGCTGTAGAAGTTAGCGGAAACGCTGCCCGTTTCGGTGATAACACCGGAAACGAGGTTGGTTTCGTCAACGATCTCGATCGCCGGTTTAACGATCGTCGGGCAGTCGTCCTGCGATGTTACATCGATCGTCAGGCAGGCCGTATCGCGGTCGCCGTCATGGTCTTTCAGCGTATACACGAACTGGTCTTTACCGTTCGGGTTGTTGCCGTTCGCCGTGTAGCTGTACTTGCCTGTCGAGTCGATCGTCAGCGTACCGAAGTTACCAACGATGGTTTTCGGGCCGGTTGTCAGATCGTAATCTTTGCCGCCGAACGTTACTTTCGTAACCATTCCGGGTGTGTCCTGACCAACAATGTCATTGTTCGTGACATTGCCCGTAACCGTCTGACCTTCGCCAGCGGAGTTGCTGTCATCCTTGGCATCCGGCGCATCGTCTTTCACGTTTACCGTGATCGTCGTTGCTGCGGTGTCGCCATCGGAGTCCGTTGCGACAACACCGAAGTCCAGCGTGATGACATCGTTCGGATCGGATCCGTTCGCGTGGTCAAGCTGCTCGTGCAGTTTGAACGTGTAGGAACCATCGGTAGCGATCGTCAGCGTGAACACCGTCGTACCATCGGCTGTCTTGCCTTCGTACGTGTTGCCGTTCAGCGAAACCGTAATAGTCTGGCCACCCGATGTCAGGTTGCCGTTCAGTTTCGAACCACCGGAGGTGAACGAACCGTTGCCGCCGAATGTGCCCGGACCGTCATCTTTAAAGTCAGCTGTTACGCTGCCCGTTTCGGTGATAACACCGTTAACAAGGTTGGTTTCATCAACCGTCTCCGCTGCCGGCTTGATGATGCTCGGGATCGTGTCCGTATCCGTTACGCAGACAGACAGCGTTGCCTTGTCCGTGTCACCGTCGCGGTCACGCAGCGTGTATTCAAAGTTGTCCGTACCGTCGGCATTTGGTTTTGCCGTGTAGGTGTAGATACCTTTGTTGTTGATGGTGAGCGTACCGTGCTGGCCGTTGATCGTGAGGTTCGATCCGTTGCCCGGCAGATTGTAATCCTTGCCGCCGAACGAAACCTTGATAACCGTACCCGGTACATCCTGACCGATAACATCGTTGCTCGTGACATTGCCCGTGATAACGCCGTTTTCATCGACGCTGGCTTTGTCGTCCTTGGCATCCGGCGCATCGTCCTTGACCACAACGGTCAGGGTCGTTGTTGCCGTGTCGCCATCGCAGTCCGTCGCGACAACACCGAAGTTCAGCGTGATTTCATCGTTCGGGTTCGTGCCATCGGCATGATCCAGCTGTTCGAATTGCTTGAACGTGTAAGAACCATCGGCCTTCAGTTCGAGCGAGAAGACGGTTACGCCGTTCGCTTTACCAAAGTACATGTTGCCCACTTGCGTAACCTGTACGGCAACGCCGTTGGAGCTGAGGGTACCGTTCGTTTTGGAACCGCCGGACGTGAACACGCCATTGCCTTCCACCGTGCCGGGGCCGTCGGCGCCGAAATTGACGTTGATTTTACCGCCTTCGACGATTGTGCCTTGTGCAAGGTTGGTTTCATCGACAACTTCCGGAGCAGGTGTTGCGAAGATCGGGTTCGAATCGATCAGATCCTTGCCGTTCAGCGTCAACGTCGCATTGTCCTTGTCACCGTCGCCATCGGTCAGCGTGTATTCAAACACATCTGTCTGCGGGCCGGTGTTGCAGCCGCAATCCTTGTCGATGATCTTGATGTCGAACATCATGTCATTGAAGTCCTTGTCGCCCAGATTGTTCTGGTCTTCGAAGGAAATACGCAGCGTGCTGTCGTCGCCGTTCGGGATACCGGAAACCACGCGCACCGAACCGTCGGCGTTCAGGTTGTCCGTCGAACCGCGGTCCGTCGTGAAGTAGGTGTTGCCTTGCAGAACGGTCTCAACGCCGCTCTGGCTCGTGAACACGAGTTTCACGTGGCTGCCATCATCCGTGGCTTTCGCTTCGCGCTCTGTCGGCAGACCGAAATCGTAAACGAAGTTCAGCGAACCCGTCGAGAAGTCGAGACCGGAGTAAGCATTGTTTACGTCGTTGCCGTCCTGGATCAGGAAGAAGCCTGTTGCAACAGCGTCCGCACCGGCCGTGTAGGTGAAGGTCTGGCCCGGAACAGCCTGGTGACCGGAAGCGATCAGGACTTTTTCAGCCTTGAGCGTGCCGTCGGCCGCGATTGTGAACACACCGAGCGTGTTGTCGTTGAACGACGCGCTTTGTGTGATGAACGATACGGATACCGTGTCGCCCGCACCGACGCTGAGGTTGCCCGGAGCGATGCCCAGCGATTCACGCTCGACATTGTCCAGAGGCTCGCGTTCATCGAAGTCAGGCAGAGCCGGACCATCAACGAAGGTTTTCTCAACCGCCGTGGCGGAACCGCCTTTTTCGAAGGTCTCATAGGTGTATGTACCGTCGGAAGCGATCGTCAGCTTGCCGTACTGGCCGTCGATGGAAACCGTACCCGTGGCAGGAACATCGACAACCGTGTTGCCGAATTTAACCTGCGTGACGGTGTTGTTGGCATCCGTAGACAGAACGTCCGCAGCGCCCGCGCCGCCGTTGAGGCCCGAAACAACGTTACCCGTCGCAACGCCCGTGTTCGTGTCGTACGAATTGACGTCGTTGTTCGCAACAGGCGCATCATCCTTAACGTTGACAACGATGTTCGTCGTCGCCGTGTCGCCGTCGCAATCCGTGGCTTTCACACCGAAGTTCAGCGTGATGATATCGTTCGGGTCGTTGCCGTTTGCATGGTCGAGGTTGTCGAACTGCTTGAACGTATACGAACCGTTGTTGCTGATCTGCATTGTGAACACGGTGAGCGTACCGGCCTTACCCGTGTAGGTCTGCGTGTTGGCGTCGTAGCTGACAACAACAGGCGTGCCTTTGTGCGAGAGCGCGTTGTTCAGTTTCGATCCTGTCGAGGTGAACTCACCCGAACCAGCGAGCGTGCCCGGACCGTCATGGCCGAAGTCGACCAGGATGTTGCCCGTTTCTGTCAGCGTGCCGTTGTTCAGGTTGGTTTCATCAACCGTTTCCGCGGCAGGCGCCGTGAGGATAGGCTGGTCGTCCGTCAGGTCCTGACCGTTCAACGTAAGCGTTGCCGTGTCTCTGTCACCGTCGCTGTCTTCCAGCGTGTACGTGAACTGATCCTTGATCGCAGGATCGCCACAACCGCAATCCTTGCCCTTGATCGAGATGTCAAAAACGATGTCGTTGAAGTCTTTGTCGCCAAGGCCCGGGAGGTCTTCAAAGCCAATGCGCAGAACGGAGTCATCGTTGCCCGGAATACCGGACACAACGCGCACCGTACCGTCGGCGTTCAGATTGTCCGTCGAACCGCGGTCGGATGTGAAGTACAGAGGACCGTTGATGACCGTTTCGACACCCGTTTCGCTGGTGTAGACCAGTTTAACATGGCTGCCGTCATCGGTGATCGTGGCTTCGCGTGCGCCGGCTGTGCCGTAGTCGTACACGAAGTTCAGAGAACCTTTGCTGAAGTCGATACCCGGGTAGCCGCCATTGACGGATGCGCCATCGGCAACGATAAAGAAGCCGAGCGATTTCGCATCCGCACCTGCAGCGTACGTGAATGTCTGGCCTGCCGTGGCTGCGTTACCATCCTTGATCAGAACGGTTTCCGCTTTCAGTTTGCCGTCCGGACCGACCGTGAATACGCCCATCGTGTTGCCGTAGCCGGCCTGTTCGGAATGGAATTTCACCGTAACGGTTTCGCCGCCATTCAGCGTGAGGTTGCCCGGAGCAACGCCCAGCGATTGACGCTCAACGCCATCGAGCGCTTGCGATTCGTTGAAGTCAGGCAGGGCCGGACCACCGACGAATTCTTTTTGCGCGCCCGGCGTCACAATGCCGGAGTCATCAAAGGCCTTGTAGGTGTACGTACCATCGGAAGCGATGGTCAGCGTGCCGTATTCGCCGTCAATGGAAACGGTGCCTGTTTCCGGAACATCAACTTCGTTGCCGCCGAAGGCGATCTTTACGACCTTGTTTGCAGAACCGCTGGCGAATGCATCGGTCGACAGATTGTCGGCCGCGCCCGGACCACCGTTCAGACCGGTGATCACGTTGCCGTTCGCAACGCCGAACGTTGTGTCGTACGTGTTGACATCGTTGTTCGCTACAGGACCATCGTCTTTTACGATGATGCGGATCGAACCGGCGGCTGTGTCGCCGTCGAAATCGGAAGCGTCAACGCCGAAGTCCAGAACGATCTGGTCATCCGGATTGGTTTTGTCCGCGTGGTCGAGGTTGTCGTACAGCGTGAATTTGTAATCGCCCGTGGCGGTGTTCAGCTCGAGCTTGAAGATTGTCTTGTCGCCTGCAACGCCAACCCATTGGCCGTTTACCAGCGAGACAACAACCGGAACGCCATTGTGCGTCAGTTGGCCGTTTGCCTTGGAGCCGGAGGAAGCAAAGCTGCCATCTTTAAAGCCGTAGGAGCCCGGTACATCGGAACCGAAATTCGCATCCAGTTTGCCCGTTTCAACGGCGGGACCGGATTTGAGGTTGGTTTCATCAACGATCTCAAGGCCTTTGTCAGGCGTCGGGTTGCCCGGAATCGGTGGTTCTTCCGGCGGGTTTTCGCAACCGCAAGGAGGTTCCGGCGGCTGGAAGATAGGGGCATCGTCTTTCACGTTGATGACGATAGGCGCCGTTGCCGTGTCGCCATCATAATCGACAATCTTTGCGCCGAAGGTCAGCGTGATGATGTCGTTCGGGTTCGATGCATCGGCATGATCGAGGTTTTTGAACTGCGTGTAGGTATATTCGCCTGTGGCCGGGTTGATGGTCAGCGTGAAGACGACAACATCGCCCGCTTTACCTTCATAACCGTTCGCCGTGGACGTAACCGTGATCGGCACACCCGAGGAAGACAGCTGGTTGTTCAACTGCGAACCGGAGGAGACGAAGCTGCCCGTTGTTTCAATACGACCGGGGCCGTCCTGGTTGAAGTCATGGTTCAGCGTGCCCGTTTCAACGATCGGGCCGAGATTGGTTTCATCAACCGTTTCCGTTGCGCCTTCGATTTCGGGTGCATCGTCTGCGACAACGATCTGGATCGTCGTGTTGACGGAATCGCCATCACCGTCGCGCGCGGTCACGCCGAAGTTCAGCGTGATCTGATCGTTCGGGTTTGTGCCGTCGGCATGATCGATCGCAATATACTGCGTGTAAGTGTAATCGCCCGTGGCTGGGTCGATAACCAGTTCGAACACTTTGTCGCCGCCGGCTGTCGTACCAACATAGGTGTTACCGACAACTTCAACGGTGATCGGCTCGCCGTTTGCGGAGAGCTGGTTGCCTGTTTGTGAACCACCAGATGCAAACGTGCCGTTCGGGGCAACGCCGCCGGGGCCGTCTGCGCCGTAATCGATGGAGATGGAACCGCTAACGACCAGCGGGCCATTGTCGAGATCAGTTTCATCGACGAATTTCGCATCCGGCTGGATTGCCAGCGGATTGGTGTCAGGATCGATGTCGATGAAACGGCTCGGCTCCAGCAGAGGTGCGCGGTAGCTCAACTGTGTAGGATCGATCGGGCCGATATCCGGATTTGTCGTGAAAGGATCAAGGCCGGCACGGCTGTTGTAACCGTAACCGCCGGCACGGCCAGCGGCACCACCGCCAGGACCGGCAGCCGTTTCGATTGCGGCCAGTTCACGTGCGATATCTGCCTCACCTGCTGCTGGTTCGACATTTGCAACTTGCTCTGCATCGTCGTTCGCTGCTTCGCCTTGCGCTGTTTGTTCAGGCTTTTTGTTGCCGAGCTGTGTAGGATCAACCACACCGCTATTGTCCTCGCCTTCCATGTCTGCGGCGGCGATTTTGGATTTTGCCTTTGCCTCTTCTTCTTTTTCTTCTTCAAGAAGAGCCGTCTGCTCAAGAGCGCCGGATTCGGCAAGCTTTTGAATGTTGGTGATCAGCTCGTCGCCTGTAACAACACACGTCTTGGAAGCGAGGGAGAGTTCGGGCGCGTCTTTCGCAGCCATAACTTCCTGATAGTTGGTAATGGTAATCTTTCCGCCGTTCGCGAATCCGATAACCATCTTGCCATCTTTAACATCGGCGCCGGATGTTTCCGACAGGTCAAAGTTCAGCAGATACTTCTTGCCCGGTTCGAGCGTGATATCGTTCTGCGCATTTGCTGCAGGAATATCGATCTTGATCGCGTCATCGGCAGGATTCGGATTGTCGTTATGGCCACCCAGTGCGTTGAAAAGGAGTTTTGGATCCACGTTCGTGCCGTCAGCAAGAGAGAGCGTGTTTCCATTGTCGATGAATGTTTGGAAATTCGTCAGCGTAACCTGGCCGCCTTCAACAAAGCTGATCACCAGACCGCCTTGACCATCCAGCTTGATGCCGTCGATATCCTCTGGTGTGAATGAAAGCTTCGCGGACTCGCTTTGCGGCAAATCGTAATTTACGGAAGAATTCGCACTGGGGACAGCGAGAATGATGTTGTTGGATGCCATGACGTACTACTCCTTATATTTCCTACACTTTGGGTTGCGTTGCTGACGGCAACGCGCGAAAATAGTTAACAGTTTCCTAACGAGAATGCCATTTTTTTACATGGATCCTATAAGATTGTCAAACGTTATGTTAATTATTTTTGCCCCTTTAGATCTGACCTGTATATGATGTTTCACTTAAGTAAACTCTATGCAAAAAGCCGGTATTTTATGTCCGTGTATTCCAGTAGACCATACTTGCCGCCCTCTCTTCCAATTCCCGATTCCTTTATGCCGCCGAAAGGCGCAAGGTCGGTTGCCAGCAGCGGTTCGTTGACCGCGACCATGCCATATTCAAGATTGTCCGAAAGTTTCCAGACCTGTGATTGGTCACACGTATATATATAAGCCGCCAGGCCGTATTCGGTGTCGTTGGCGCGCTGTATTATTTCTTCATCAGATTCGAATTCGTAAAGCGCAGCCACGGGCCCAAAGATTTCCTCACGCGCCAAGGCTGTGCTGTCTGGCGCGCCAACCAGCAAAGTCGGTTTAAAAAAGCTTCCTCCCAGGGCATGGCGATTGCCCCCTGTAAGGATTTTTGCGCCGTCTGCCTGCGCTTGCGAGATCATTTTCTCAATCTTTTCAATGGCTTTTTGATTAATGAGTGGGCCGATGGTAACCCCTTCCTGCCAGCCTGGACCGACTCGCAGCGATTCAATTTTACGTTGAAATACGGCCAGAAACTCGCTGAATACATTTTTATGCACAAATATGCGGTTTGCGCAGATGCAGGTCTGGCCTGCATTCCGGAATTTGGACGCTATGGCACCTTCTGCCGCCTTTTCGAGATCGGCGCTTTCGCAAACGATAAAAGGAGCGTTGCCGCCCAGCTCCAGCGATATCTTTTGTATATGTTCGGCGGCCTGCGCCATCAATTTCCGGCCTACGTCCGTTGAACCGGTGAAGGATATTTTGCGCACTCTGACATCGGATGTCATCGCCCTGCCTACGTCCGAAGCGTTCTGCGATGTAATGACATTAAAAACACCCGCCGGTATGCCGGCCTGAAGCGCCAGATCCGCCAGAGCCAAAGCACATAGCGGAGTCGATTCGGCGGGCTTCAAGACAACCGTACAGCCCGCAGCAACGGCAGGGCCGACTTTGCGCGTAATCATGGATACAGGAAAATTCCAGGGCGTTATAGCCCCCACCACGCCGACCGGCTGGCGGCTGACAATAATTTTTGATCCGGGTTTGGGACCTTCCAGAAATTCGCCGTACAGGCGGCGCCCTTCTTCTGCGCACCATTGGATGGTTGCCGCCGCAGCGACAACCTCGCCCTTGGCTTCCTTTACCGGTTTGCCTTGCTCGTACGTCATCAAAAGCGCAAGCCCGTCAGCTTGCTCTTCAATCAATTTAGCCCATTTTGTCAATAGCTTGGCTCTATCTGCCGGCAGAAGCGTACGCCATTTTTCAAAGGCATTTTGTGCGGCGCCTATGGCAGCCTGTACGTCTTCTGTACCCATATCGGGTACGCTTCCCACAACGGACATATCGGCCGGATTGAGCACGTCAAAAGACTGGCCGCTTTTTGCGCCCACCCATTTGCCATCTATCAATGCCTTGTTTTTTACAAGCTTAGGGTCTGGTCCCATCAAATCCTGTGGCGTATGTTTGCTATGCTGTACCGAAGATACTTTGCCGGCCATTAACCATATCCCTGAAAGGTTAAAGTTTGATGAGAGAATTTCTGGATAAACCCGACACAAGAACGAAGAGGCCGCTTGTTTCGTTCCCCCTCGTTGTTGCTTTTTTTCAGGCGATGGGCGGGCTCATGGGCTGGATTACTGCCCAAGGTGTGGATGTCTGGTACCAGACGCTGCAAAAATCCCCGTTAAACCCGCCGGATTTCGTCTTCCGACTGGCCTGGACCGCACTGTATTTTGCACTTTCAGTGTCTTTCTGGCTGCTTTGGGAGCGTCCGGAAAGCAAGGAACGCACATATCTCTTGCTCTTTTTCGTCTCGCACATGTTCCTTAATTGGGCGTGGAGCCCTTTGTTTTTCATGCTTCACGCGCTTGGGGCATCCTTTGTCCTGATCCTGGTGATGATCTTTACGGCAGCCATGCTCGCATGGCTTTTATGGCCGCAGGACCGCCGCGCGGCGTTGCTTTTCATTCCCTATATTGGCTGGCTGCTTTTTGCCGGTCATCTGGCCCATTATATTTGGAAAAACAACTAAACCGTAGGTATAGACACGTTAGCTTTTGCTAACCATTATGCGATAGAATGAACATGCGCCGCAGATCAGAAGATTCGCGGGAAACACCAAGGACCGGACGCGACTATGGGGTTCAGATTCGACAAGATCAATATGCTGGTTGTGGAGGACACACAACCCATGCAACGTTTGCTCGTGTCTGTGCTCGAGGCGCTCGGAATTAAAAATATCGAAACAGCCACAAACGGTGACGACGCCTACCGCGCGTTTATACAGCGCAATCATGATATTATTTTGAGCGACTGGGCCATGGAGCCGATGGACGGCATTGAACTCACGCGCAAAATTCGCCAGAGCAAAATTTCCGCAAACAGATTGGTCCCGGTAATCCTTATCACAGGCTACAGCGCATGGAGCCGCGTGGAAGAAGCGCGCGATGCGGGCGTTACAGAATTTCTGGTAAAACCTTTCACGGCGAATGATATCGCACGCCGTATCACCCACGTCATCAATCACCCGCGTGATTTCATAGAAACACAGGATTTTTTTGGCCCCGACCGCCGCCGCAGACGTGATACGCAGGAAATAACCTACAAAGGGCCTTTGCGCCGCGGCAGCGATAACACCCGCGACAATGCCATCGGCATCTTTGACCTTGGATTCAGGGCATAGACATGGCGCAATCGGACAAAGGCAATGTAAGCGTCATCAAGGCCAATTTCGACCTGCAAAGAAAAGTTGGCAAAGGCCCGATCGATGAGTCCGTTATCCGGAAATCACAAAACCTGATCGACAACAACACGGTGGATTTCTCGCCTGTGGCATTGGAAATACTGGACCGATTGCTAACCGCTATCGAAGATTCAAAGAATCCGAAATATACGTTCGCCGATCTCAAGCAAATGTTCACGACGCCCGTGATGGAGCTGAAAGCAAACGCAGCCATATTCCATTATGATCTTGTCGGGCAATTGGCTGCTGTGATGCTGGGCTTTCTGGAACGCATCAAAATCATAGATGCGGATGCTATCGATATTGTCCGCGCGCACCACACATCGCTGCATATGATTGCCAGCAAGAAAATTTCCGGCCCTGGCGGCGCTATGGGCGAGTCATTGGTTAAAGAATTACAGCTTGCCTGCGACCGTTATTACAACAAGAAATTCGACAGTTAAATCAAGCATAAGCGGCTATTCAGGAACCTTTGCCGCTGCCGTCAGTTTGTATCCATATAATCCAAACTCAAAAGGAGAATGATTATGGGTAGCAAAATGGA
>JAPJRC010000074.1 GCA_030824805.1 Micavibrio sp. | reverse complement strand
CAATCTTTACGCTGACGGTTGCGGCCGATGGTTCGTACACGTTCAAACTGCACGAGCAGCTTGACCATGCGAACGGTTCCGATCCGAACGACATCATCACGCTGGACTTCGGTGTAACGGCGACGGATGCGGATGGCGATCAGGCCTCCACGACGATCACCGTTCATGTCAAAGACGACGCGCCGGATGCCAAGGACGACAGCACCTCTGCTGACGAAGGTCAGACGGTTACGGGCAATGTCACGAACAACGACATTATTGGTCAGGACATCAACGGTACGGTCACGAAGGTTGTCTTCGGTAGCACGACATACGACCTCACGACGGGTCCGAAAACCATCGTTGGTAACTTCGGTACGCTGACGATCGACTCGACAGGCAAGTACAGCTATACGGCAAACAGCAACAACCCGAACGGCAAAGACCAGTTCGTGTACACGCTGCGCGACCGCGACGGCGATACGGACACGGCCTGCCTGACGATCGATGTAACATCGCAGGACGACTGCCCGACGATCACGCCGGCCATCGAAACGATCGATGAAACCAACCTTGTGGGCGGCGTCATCACGGAAGAAGGCAATGTTACGGCCAACTACTACGGCGACGGTCCGGGTGCCATCACGGCGAACGGTTCGTTCACCTCCGGCGGTTCGAAGTTGAACGGCAACCTGACGCACCAAGGCCACACGGTATCTGTTGCCCTGAACGGCAACACCTACACGGGTACGGCCAACGGCAAGACGATCTTTACGCTGACGGTAGCGACGGATGGTTCGTACACATTCAAACTGCATGAGCAGCTTGACCACGCGGACGGTAGCAACCCGAACGACATCATCAGCCTGAATTTCGGCGTGACGGCGACGGATGCTGACGGCGATCAGGCTTCCACGACGATTACGATCAAAGTGAAAGACGATGCGCCGGATGCCAAGGATGACGGTCGCACGACGGCTGAAAACGAAACGATCACGGGCAATGTCACGAGCAACGACGTCGTTGGTCAGGACACGCCTGGAACCGTTACGAAAGTTGTCTTCGGTGGCACAACATACGACCTCACGACGGGTCCAAAAACCATCGTTGGTAACTACGGCACGCTGAAAATCGACAGCACGGGAGCATACAGCTACACGGCGAAAAACAATGCCGCCGGTACGGACAGCTTCGTGTACACGCTGCGTGACCATGACGGCGACACCGACACGGCCTGCCTCGCTATCGATGTGAGCTGTGTTGATGACCGTCCGA
Source organism: Micavibrio sp. (assembly GCA_030824805.1). GTDB lineage: Bacteria > Pseudomonadota > Alphaproteobacteria > Micavibrionales > Micavibrionaceae > Micavibrio_A. The sequence goes on along the minus strand of JAPJRC010000074.1, from coordinate 8,950 downwards.
CAATCACGCCGGCCATCGAAACGATCGATGAAACCAACCTTGCGGGCGGTACGATCACGGAAGGCGGTTCGGTTACGGCAAACTACGGTGCGGATGGCCCGGGCGCTGTCACGGCGAACGGTTCGTTCACCTCCGGCGGTTCGAAGTTGAACGGCAACCTGACATCGGGCGGCCAGACGGTTACGGTCTCGCTGAACGGTAACACCTATGAAGGTAAAACGGCCAACGGCACCACGATCTTTACGCTGGCGGTTGCTGCAAACGGTTCCTACACGTTCAAACTCTTTGAACAACTGGATCACGCAGACGGCAACAACCCGAACGATGTCATCTCGCTGAACTTCGGCGTGACGGCAACGGATACGGATGGCGACACCGCGACGGCAACGATCACCGTCAACGTGAAAGATGATGCTCCGATTGCGAACGACGATGGCCGCACGATGGTCAACGGTACGTCCACGATCACGGGCAATGTCACGGACAATGATGTTGTCGGCCAAGACGTGCCAGGAAAAGTCACGAGCATTTCGTTCAACGGTACGACGAAAGCGGTCAACGCTTCCGGCATCACCACGATCGATGGCCAGTATGGTACGCTCAAGATCGACAGCTCGGGTGCTTACACCTACACGGCGAAGATAAACGCGCACGGTACGGACAACTTCACCTATGTCCTGAAGGACAATGACGGTGATACGGATCCGGCCTGCCTGTCCATCGAAGTGAAGGAAAACCCGATTGTGGTCTGTATCTTCACCGAGAACGCCTACATCAAGGAAGACAGCAACGGAAATGTTCCGGTTGATGCTTACTTTACGGGCGGCAACGGCAACGAGACGATGACCATCACCATCACGGGTGTTCCGGCTGGCTGGACGGTTTCGGCTCCGGGCCTGAGCTACAGCAACGGCGTCTACACGATGACCTTGCCGCAAGGTGTGAACAGCTGGCAAGGCAACGTCAACTTCAAGCCGCCTGCAAACAGCGATCTCGACCTGAGCAGCGTTGTGTTCAACAACTCGGTTTACGATCCTGACACGAAGGCAACGACCTTTGCATCCGCTGACACGAAAGTGTTCGTTGATGCGGTTATCGATCCGCTGAAGTTCAGCGCTTCGCTGGCTATCAAGGATGGTCATACCTTCACCTTGACGCAGCAGGACAAGATACAGCATTCGAAACTCACCATCGCCAACATCCTGCATCAGGACAACGATGGTTCCGAATCGCTGAAGAAGATCGTGTTCACGTTTGCGGACAAGATGGATGATGTTACGTACATCTCTGTCAAAAACGCCGATGGTACGTATTCCAAGGTTGGAACGAAGTCGACATCCGGCAATGAAACGGTCTACACGATCGATCTGTCCGGTATGACATACGCACAGGCCGTGGACTACATCACCAACAAGCTGCACGTGACCTATGATGGTCCGAGCAACCTGAACGGTGATTACAACCTCGGCATCACACTGGTCTCTTACGAGAAGCATCTGGGCAGTTACGAGTGGGATTACTCCGACAACGAAACCAGCTACACGGTATGCATACCGGTCAACTTCTGCATCTCCCCGCTGGTCATCGACCTCGACAAGGATGGTGTGGAGCTGCTCTCGAAAGAACAAGGCGTCCTGTTCGATATCACGAACGACGGCGTCAAGGACCAGACGGGCTGGGTTGCTAAAGACGATGCATTGCTGGCGCTGGACAAAAACCATGACGGTATCATCAACGACCGCACGGAACTGTTCGGTAACTCCGATGATTATGCGGACGGTTTTGCAAATCTCGCGGCCTATGACAGCAACGGCGATGGCCAGATCGATGCAAACGATGCGATCTTCAAAGATCTCGTCGTATGGCAGGACCTGAACAGCGACGGTATCAGCCAGGCGAACGAGATGAAGTCGCTCAGCGATGTAAACATCGCCGCGATCAAGCTCGCAGCACAGGAAGTCCAGTACGATATCGCCGGTAACCCGATTACGCATGAATCGCAGGTCATCTACGGAGATGGCAGCAATTCCGCCATCGTCGATGCTTGGTTCACGTACAATGACGGTGCCGCGTCCGGCGTTGACAAGGGTCTGACCCTGCGTGGCACGGACGGCAATGATGTCATTGCCGGAACAGCCGGTAACGACACGCTGTATGGTGGTCTGGGTGCGGATACATTCCTGTTCCAGACGATTTCGGAAGGTGTCGACTCGCTGAAAGACTTCAATGCCGCCGAAGGCGATAAGGTTGATCTGTCCAACGTGCTGACGCAGTTCGATCCGCTTACCGATGCGATCAATGACTTCGTGTTCGCAACCGAAACGCCGGACGGCAAGACAGTGCTCTCGGTCAATGTTGACGGTACGGGTGAAGAAGGCGCACGCCAATTCGCTATCGTCGACAGCGGCAACGTCAATGTTACCGACCTGTTCAACAACGGCAGCATCATCGTTTAAGAAATGCCAAAAAGGCAAAAAGAGCGGGGCCCTCGAGGCCCCGTTTTTTTATGAGGGCCGGATTTTCCGCCCTCAGTGATGTTTTACCCATGATTGTAAAATCATGCCGTCCAATAACCCTGTTCATGCCTTTTGGAGATGCCGATGCGTGTTCAAAAAGGTTAATAGAAGAGGGCAATGGTTAAGGGATGCGACAAGGATTTTTATTTGACTTGTCATATAATTAGGGAGTAAAAACCGTCATCAGGCGTTCTATTTACTGACTTGCGCCGGTTGACGAAAAGCGTCATAAATAATGTGCAAAAGTCATTGTTTTTAATGGCATATCAAAAGGGTCCTACTATGACAAAAACCAACCTGAAATTCTCCGCGCTCACGCTGGCATGCGCTCTCATGACAGGCGTATCTTTCCCCGCGATCGCGCAGGAAAAACCCACGGAAATGAGCCTCTCGCAAGCTGTCTCCGTTGGCGTGATGACCAATCCGGAATATGGCACCGTTGCTGCTTCGCGCCGCGCCACGGATGAAGAATTGAATCAGGCAAAAGCTTTGTGGCTTCCTTCCGTTGACCTTCGCGCCGATGGCGGTTTCGAAAGAACTGACAGCTCGACGACGCGTTCGACAGGCGACGACGATGAAACATTCAAACGTTACGACTCCCAGTTGACGCTGACTCAGATGCTCTTCGATGGTTCGTCCACGAAATACGAAAACCGCCGCCAGAAAAACCGCGTACAATCTTCCGCATACCGCGTGAAGGAAACATCGGAACTGACAGGCCTCGACATCGTTGAGAGCTTCCTCGAAGTTATGCGCCAGCGCGAACTTCTGAACATTACGCGCGACAACGTTGCCGAACACGTTTCCATCATGGGCATGATCGAAGAGGGCGTGAACGCCGGTCGTTCCACAGCAGCAGACCTTGAACAGATCAAGGCCCGTCTTGCTGCCGCACGCGCGCAGGAATCGACGACACGCCAATCGCTGCGCAATGCTGAATCCCGTTTTCAGCAGGAAGTCGGCGATATGCCAAAAGATTTGGTAATGCCGGCCGTTCCAGTTGATGCAATTTCTGCGGATGTAGAAGCAGAAGTTAAAAACGCTCTGGCAACCAGCCCGACGATTGATGTTCGTGAAGCGGACATCGAAGTTGCCCGCGATGAACTCGCTGGCACGCGTTCGACGCTCTACCCCGCCGTTGACCTTCAGCTTGGCGCCCGCCAAGGCCACAACCTCGGCGGTATCGAAGGCCGCGACCGTTCGGCTTCTGCTTTGCTCGTCATGAACTGGAACCTCTATCGTGGCGGCGGCGATGTTGCCCGTATCCGTGAGTTCAAGCACCGTCACCAGCAAACGAAGGAAGAGCGTGCAATCGCCACCCGCCAGCTGGAAAACGATGTTCGCCAGACATGGGCTTCCATGGTTTCCGCCGGTGAGCGTGCGAAGGAATTCGCCAACCAGGCTGCCGCAAACGGTGAAGTTGTTCGTGCGTACAAAGACCAGTTCAATCTGGACCGCCGTACGCTTCTGGACGTACTGGACTCGCAGAACGAACTGTTCGTATCGCGTTCAAACACGATCAACGCGGAATTCCTGGAAATCTTCTCGGTCTTCCGTCTGCTGGCCCTGAAAGGCAACCTGCTCCCGACACTGGGCGTAGCATATCCGCAGGAAAGCGCCCTCATCGAGGTAAGCAATCCGCCTGCTGAAAAGTAAGCCGGTCTTAATAAAGAGTACGCTACAATCAATCCAACAAGGTTTGGACCGTGAGCAATAACAACCAAGAAACGGGCGCACCAAATGCGCCCGCCTTCGATTCTCCGCAAGGCAATTCCCCACAAAATGCATCTGTAAAGGCGCATGAACAGGTCGTTGATTCGTGGCCGCTGGAGGCAGACCGTGTCGCCATCCACGATCCGCTGGTCGATGCATTGCGCATACTTGCAGGTTTCTATGGACGCAGAACATCTTTTGCATCCCTGACAGCAGGACTTCCGGTCCCGGGCACAGGCATTACGCCGATTTTGTTTACACGCGCGGCCGAGCGTGCGGGGCTTCACGCCCGCATGGCGGAGAAAACAGCCGAAGCGCTCGCCATCGCGCCGAACCTGCCTTGCATTCTGGTGCTGGAAAACAAACAGTCCTGTATCTTGTGGGAGGTGCGCGAGCCTGGCCGCGATCAAAAATCGTCTGACAAGGAAGAAAAGGGCCGCAAGGTACATCCGGAAACGCAGTTTCTTGTCCAGTTTCCCGAGACGGAAGACGAGAAGCAGCTTCTGCCGCTCTCCGAACTTAAAAAACTCTACACCGGCTACGCTTTCTATGTGCGTCCGGTCGCGCGTGTAGACGAACGCGCAGGACCAGCAGAGATCGAAACCGCAAAAGAATGGTTCTGGTCTGCGCTGTGGGAGAATAAGAGCATTTACGCGGAAGTCATTCTCGCCGCGGTGATGATCAATATTTTCGCGATCATTTCTTCGCTTTTTGTTATGAACGTGTATGACCGGGTCATTCCGAACAATGCCTATGAAACATTGTGGGTTTTGTCGATCGGTGTCCTGACGGTTTATGTTTTCGATTTCGTTTTAAAAAATCTGCGCGCGCATTTCCTCGACCATGCGGGTAAGAAGGCGGACATAAAAATTTCGGCGCGCCTGTTCCAGCAAATGCTGGGCATGACCATGGAAGCGCGCCCCGCCTCCGCCGGCGTCATGGCATCGCATATGCGCGAATTCGAATCCCTGCGTGATTTCTTCACCTCAGCCACCATGACGGCGCTGATCGATTTGCCGTTCGTGCTGCTTTTCATTTTGCTGATTGCCATTATCGGCGGCCCTCTGGCGTTCGTGCCGTTCGTTGCTGTACCGCTTGTCTTCTTTGTCGGTATGTTCATGCAAAAGCCGCTGGAGCGTGTGACCAAGCAATCGATGATGGAAAGCGCGCTCAAGAACGCGCTGCTGTTCGAAACCATTTCCGGTCTTGAGACGATCAAGGTGCAGGCCGCCGAAGGCCACACCCAGCGCACATGGGAAGAGTTGACGGAAAAAGCGTCGAAAACATCCGCCAAGTCCAAACAGATCAACGCGCTTGCACTAAACCTTGCGGTGTTCATCCAGCAAGTGGCGTCCGTGGCCGTCGTGATTGTCGGTGTTTACCTGATCGCGAACGCCAAGCTTTCGATGGGTGCGCTTGTCGCCTGCGTTATCCTGACGGGCCGCGCCATGGCACCGCTGGCGCAGGTCGCAGGCCTGCTCACACGCCTCCATCAATCGAAGGAAGGCCTTCGCCAGTTGAACGAACTGATGAAGCGTCCTGTCGAACGTCCTTCGGGCAAGCACTTCATCTCCATGCCGTCCGTGCGCGGCAAAGTCGAATTCCAGGATGTGCTGTTCCATTATCCGGGCCAGACTGTTCCCGCCCTGAACGGTGTGAATTTCGTCATCGAACCCGGTGAGCATGTCGGTGTTATCGGCGCGGTTGGCTCGGGCAAGACAACGCTCGAGCGTCTGTTGATTAATCTCTATCAGCCGGAATCCGGGTCCGTGCAGCTTGACGGTGTCGATGTGCGCCAGATCGATCCGGGTGATTTGCGCCGCAATGTCGGCGCGGTTCAGCAAAGCCCGCAACTGTTCTATGGCTCTGTCCGCACAAACATCACGATGGGCCATGAAACCGCGCCGGATCGCGCTGTGCTGCGCGCTGCCGAACTCGCGGGCGTTACGGAGTTCCTACGCGATTCCAAAGCCGGGCTCGACACGCAAGTCGGTGAGCGCGGCGAGTCTCTTTCCGGTGGTCAGCGCCAGGCCGTCGCCATTGCGCGTGCACTGCTGTACGATCCGCCGGTGCTCGTTCTGGACGAACCGACGGCGTCCATGGACCCGGCGTCCGAAAATCGCCTGATGAAACGTCTGGAATCCGTCACGCGTGATCGCACGACGATCCTTATCACGCACAAAGGCTCGATGCTTTCATTGGTCAGCAAGATCATCCTGATCGATCGGGGGCGTATCATCGCCTACGGTCCCAAAGACGAAATCATCAGAAAACTGCAATCGCGCCAATACGGCACCGCCGCCGAAGACACGGATGTATAGGCCATGAACAAGAAGAAACCCGTCAAAGAGATTTCCGGCAAAGATCCGAACCTTGCAAGGGCCATGGCCGCGCAGATGGCAAAGCAGGCGGGCTTGCCTGCAGAAAACACGCTTGAGGAAAATATAAACGTCGAACGTCAGGGCTGGATGAAAAACCAGCTGCAAAAAGCGACCGCGCACGCCGACCGCCTGCTGATGACGGATGAAGATATGCCGCTTGGCACGCACATCATGATGCTGTCCATCTGCGCGTTCTTCATCATTTTCTTCCTGTGGGCCAGCTTCGCGAAGCTTGAAGAAACCACACGCGGCGAAGGCAAGATCATTCCATCCAAGGAAATCCAGAAGCTTTCCTCGCTCGAAGGCGGGATTATCGACGAAATCAAGGTTAAGGAAGGCGATGAGGTCCAAGCCGGCCAGCTTCTTGTGCGCTTGCGCGATATCGCGGCGTCCTCCGACCTCGGATCGAACGAAGCGCGCTATCTCGGCCTTTTGGCGGCTGTTACGCGTCTTCAAGCCGAGGTTGATGGCAAGATTCCTGAATTCCCTAAAGAGGTGATGGAGAAGTACCCGCAGGCCGTTTCCGACGAGATGAACACTTATCGTGCGAATATGGACAAGATCAATTCGCAAACGGTGATCCTGCAGCAGCAGAAAAGCCAGAGATCGCAAGAACTCAGCGAACTTCAGATCAAGTCGAGCGACCTGAGCGGACAGATGGCGATCATCCGCGACCGTAAAAACATCGTGGCGCCGCTGGTCGCCCGCGGTTCCGCCCCGCAGATGGAGCTTCTGGAGCTGGATCAGAGCATCAAGGAAAAGCAGACGGAAATGAACTCTGTGAGCGCCGCCATGCCACGCGCCCGTTCCGCCATCGCAGAGGCCGATGCCCGTATCAAGGATGTGACGTCACAGGCCAAAGCGGCAGCCCAGACCGAACTTTCTGCCAAAATGATTGAAATGACAGCAATCCAGAAGGGCCTTGCGGGGCTTGAGGACCGTAAGGACCGCACTGAGATCAAATCGCCTGTAAACGGCTACGTCAAAGATCTAAAGGTCTACACAATCGGCGGTACGGTGCAACCGGGTCAGGATTTCATCGAAATCGTGCCAAAGGATGACCAGCTTCTGGTTGAGGCGCGTATCAAGCCTAAGGATATCGCCTTCCTCTATCCCGACCAGCCAGCCATGGTGAAAATCAGCGCTTATGATTTCTCTGTCTACGGCGGTCTGCCCGGCAAAGTGGTGGCAATCTCACCGGACGCGGTGACGGACGAGAAGGGCGAGAGCTATTACCATGTTCGCGTCCTGACCACGGAAAACGCCCTCAAACGCAAAGATGCCGTACTGCCTATTATACCGGGTATGGTGGCGACAGTGGATATTCTGACCGGCGAAAAAACGGTGATGGAATATTTGATGAAGCCGTTTGTAAAAACGCTGAGCAGCTCGATGAACGAGCGCTAGGCGGCGTTGCCTTTGCTGCACTTTAAAATGGCATGAAGCAGCCCTGGAAAGCGCTGCTCTACATCGTCCAGTCTTAGGGAATTCAAGACTTCTACGCCTTTTTTTTCGGACCGGATAAGCCCTGCATCCCGCAATACCTTATAGTGAAAAGAAATGGTAGAAGGCGGCAGTTTGTCACAGGTTTTGCTGCAGCTTAATGCCTCCCCCGTATGCAGCAATTTTTGTGCGACCGCGCGCCGGACAGGGTCTGCAAGGGCATGCAAAATCCCGTCCAGCGTGATGTCTTCTGTTTTCGGATGTAAAAATCCTCTGGCCATCTAGGCGTTCGTGCCTCCATCGACCGCAATAATCGCACCTGTCACGTAACTCGCCTCATCGGATGCAAGGAAAGCGACGACATTCGCGATTTCTTCAGGTTTTCCGGCACGCTTCATGGCGGTCATTTCGCCCGCGCCGTCCGGCATCATATCCGTTTCAATCGGGCCGGGCGCCACGGCATTGACCGTAATATTCTTCAACGCCAGATCATGCGCCCAAGAACGTGTCAGGCCGTTGACCGCGAATTTGGACATATTGTACCCGCTGGCCCCTGCGAAGATTGCCCGCTCGCCCAGCCCGCTGCTGATATTAATGATCCGTCCGCCGGATTTCAGATGCTTGGTCGCGGCTTGGGTTGTTGTGAACACGGAACGGACATTGACCGAAAGCAGGTGTTCGAATTCAGCTTCGTTCATTTCACCGATTGGGCCCGCCGCTTCAAAAACGCCTGCGTTGTTGACGAGAATATCGATCTTGCCGAATTCCTTGATTGCGGTGTCGATAATCTCCGTGGTGGTTTCCGGCTTACCGGCGTCCGCCAGAAGCGTAACGGCCTTACGTCCCAAGCCGCGTATTTTTTGTGCAACCTCTTCAGCCTTGTCCTTTGATTTGCTG
>JAPJRC010000073.1 GCA_030824805.1 Micavibrio sp. | reverse complement strand
CACGCATTCGCACCTGCGGCACCAGTCTGAACATTCGCGCCGGACGGCGTTTGTAATGCAGCCTGCTGTGCAGCCATTGCGTCACGCTCGAAACGGCGTCTCTTCATCAATTCCGAAATGCGGCTTTCGTCGGTTTGGGCGGGGCCTGCATAAAGGATTTTTTTAACGTTGATCTTCTGTCCATCCTGCAATGCTTTATCAGGATTAAGAACGTAAATGGCGCCGCTAAAAGAATTCTGCTCGATTACAAAGTAATCATATGTCGTAACGGCGACATTGATACGTTTGTAATAAGCGCTTGTCGTGCCGTCGCTGTTGGCAACGGCTTCCCATATATATGTTTCATCTTTTTCGTTGCGTATCAGGGCACTCAAGGGAAGGCGGGCCGAATCCGGTATGCGCGAAATAATGATCTCGCCGCGCACGGCTTTCGACGTATCAACTTTCTCATCGCCGTTTAGTTTCATGTGGACCGTAACCTTGTCCGCCAACATATCCGATCCGGCTTTTATTTCGCTGACTTCGCCCAGCGTTTCCAGCAGTGTGCCTGAATCGTCATATAGCAAAATGCGTTGCCCTGTTTTGATATCACCGGCTTCAGATTTATCGAGCATTACAAAAGCCACCGGACCGAGCGGGCTTATGTTTACGCTTTTGGTTTGATTTATAGTCGCGCGGCTGGGCGGACTGATTTCATACGTGTTGAAATTAGGCTCGGGTTTGCTGGCCGTGCTCTTTTGCGCTCTGCCTGAGAAGAAGTTGTGTTTGGATGCGCTGAAACCCAACAGAAGGCCCGCAATCATGATCAGAAAGCAGACAATGGCTCCGATCAGGATTCGGGTTGGTTTTGTCACATTATCCTACCGGATGTAGATGTGGACTTCGTTGCTCTTGGCTTCGGCGCTTTGCAGCGTGGAAAGGTCGATGCGGTTTACATCGATGCCCATTTGCGACAGGGAGCGCAAAACCGTTTCGGCGTTTCGGCGTGCGCGTGTGCTTTCGATGGCAACCTGTGCCGCGTTTCCTGCCGAGGGGTTTACGGCGACCAGTTCAAAACGCGCTTGCGGGTATTTCTGCATCGCTTCGTTTACGGCCATATATACGGCTTGCTGGTAATCGACATTCGGCTGGTCGAATTTGATTTTCACGAGCGGACGCGGGCTGCCCGGAACGGCTGCCGGGCCCGGAATGCCTGCGGCAGGCGCTGCACCGTAGCTTGCTGGCTGCATAAGGTTGCTCGGAGGGGCCGAAGAGAAAGGACGGCTCGCAAGCGACGTGCCGTAGTAATCTCCGTTGGTAACAGCCAAAGAAAGCGTGCGGATATTGCCGCGCTCTGCAGAGAGATAGGCCGCTGTGCGCGTGATGGCATCGTTGACTTCGTTCAGAAGACGGTCGACCGTAACGATCGTTGTGTTGACCTGATCTTCGACCTGGCTGAGGGCTGCATGGTCTTCTTCCACAGCGCCGGACAATCCATACGCGGAACGGCAGGCTTCCAGAAGGAAGGAGCCCATCGACGCTGCGTTGGCGGCTTCAACAGCCATGGCGTTCAGATCAGCAACATTTTGCGACAGGCGATCCAGATTGCCCTGGGCCACCTGTAGTTTTTGTACAAGGCGCGGGTTGCCCGGCGTCGTGCCGGATTGCAGCTGGGTGTTGATGGTTGCGACGCTGGCATTGTATTCGGCAGACATTGCGAGGCTGCGCTGTTGTAAGGACTTCAATTGTCCGGACAGGTTGTTGACGCGTCCTTGCAGGCCGAACAGATCGGATTTGAGTTCTTCAACCTTTTCCGCGACGATCGTGCGGGTTGGTTGGTAATATGTGCTGCCCGCGACTTGCGACGGGGTAATGTCCGGTGTCTTGGCGGGGCCTGCATACAGCGGCGACGGCGAGGCGTTGTTACCTGGCAGAGCCTGGTTCGTGATAACCAAGGAAGGGCGCTTGCTCATATCCGTTTGTGCCATCGCGGCGGAAGCGCCCAGCGAGACGATCGAAACGAATCCGGCAGCTAGGAGCATGCGTACACGGCCGGATGTAAGGAACATATTGATCTTCATGTCTTTTTCCAATGACTTTAGAGCGTCTTAGGGCGGCACGGGCCAGCCACTTTTTAAACGGATGCTTTAAATCATCCGAATTTACCTTTCAAGTCAAGTCAAAGCCCCTAAAGCCTTTAAAAACATTCACAAAAACTTTCATGAAAAAAAAGCAGAAGTTGGGCTTGCGCGGATCAGGGGGCTTGATGTATGGTCCGCCCGTTCTCAGCGAACACATGCGCGCCCGTAGCTCAATTGGATAGAGCACCTGACTACGGATCAGGAGGTTAGGAGTTCGAATCTCTTCGGGCGCGCCATTTTCCAGATTCCAGTTCCTCCTTTAAATAATTGTTCTTCAGAATTGGTTTTGCAAAGTTGGATTTCATAATTCTTATCCACAAATTGCGTCGCGGGAAGTTTTGCAAAGCTGGCGCGCTTCTTAAAATAACAGTATTTTAACAACTGCTGCGTATTCTCGGGTTTTTCGCCCAACCTCTAAATCATATTCAGGGAATTATCTATGAAACGATCCAAATTGATCGCCGCATACCGCGTTGGTCTGTTCACCGCTCTCGTATCCGCCACAGCCTTGACGGCGTTTCTTATCCAGCCGGGCGAAGCGGCGGCGAAAGATTTAGGTCCGTATGGCAAAGTCACCATTGATGGTCGCATACGTTATGAAAAAGTTGATGACGCTGCAAGAGACCGCGACGGTATAGCCAAAACGGCGCGTGTGCGCCTTGGCTACCAAACGCCGGAATGGAACGGCCTCTATGCTTTTGGCGAAATCGAATCTATCCGCCATCTTGGCGCGACTTCTTTTGATGATGGTCTGAATGGTAAAACAGAATTTGGGCGTATTTCCGATCCGGAATTGAACGCCCTGAACCAGCTTTACGTCCATTACAATTATGCGCCGGATTCTATGCTCCGTGTCGGTCGTCAGGGGCTGGCGTTTGACAACCAGCGTTTTGTCGCATGGTCCAAGACACGCCAGAATGACTCCACGCATGATGCGTTGTTCCTGCAATATACACCTGTAGAGGACCTGACACTGAAATACGCGCACAGTATCGGTTTGCACCGTTTTTCAGGCCGCCGATCGACAGCCGGCAATTTTGAAGGCAATTCAAACCTCGTGAATGCCCATTATGATTGGCAATACGGACTGGGTGTTTCCGTTTACAGCTATTGGATCAATTTCGATGGCGTTCCTGTCGAGCAGGATCAATCCTCTCGCACGCACGGTTTGCGCCTGACATGGACGCCGGGCGAAGAAGAGGGCAAAGAGGATAGCTGGCAGCCGCTGGCCGCGATTGAATATGCGCACCAGCGCGATTTCGGCCACAGCGATTTGTCGTACAGTGAAAATTACGCCATGCTTGAGGCCGGTGTTCAAAAGGGCGGTATGAAATTCACGGCCGCTGTCGAACGTTTGGGCGGCGATGGCACAGAGGCTATGCAAACGCCGTTCGGATCAGGTCACAATCTAACAGGTTGGTCGGACAAATTCTCCACCACGCCGGATGATGGTCTGCGCGATATACGGGCTGGCTTTGTCGTCCCTTACGAATTGCCTTGGAAAGGGCAGTCGGTCGAGTTTGCCGGCCAATACCATGTCCTGACCTCCGATGACGGTGATATCGATTTCGGTACGGAAACAGACCTTATGCTGACCTACAAGCCAGCGAAAGACCATGCGATCTCGCTGAAATACGCGGATTACAAGGCAGATGATTTCTCGTCCGACACCGATAAGGTCTGGATAACCTACGATTTCAAATTCTAGGTTCGCGCACCTCTGATTCTTACGGCTAAAGAGAGGGCAACCCTGCATTGACCTTCAGGGAAATAATGGTTTGCCTTCTGCTAAAGGGCTGATATCCTTTCAATTCCTTCTCTAAGGGCATGCTTTTTTGCGTGCTCTTTTCCTTTTATTAACCAATTCATGCGAGACTTTAGCTTGGGCTAATATCCATTCAGCCTGCTTGTTTTGATCCAGACACATAAAAAGGCTCTGTAGGTATGCAGAAAAAGACATCCGACATCAAAGACGACGGATTGATAATCGAAAGCGACATGGGCGATATCGATATCAGCGGTCTTTCTTTTAAAGACAGCGATCCTGTAGAGCTGGACCAGACGAGCTACACGAAATCAGAGCGTGAGCTGGATGATAATGTGGGACGCAACGAGGAGAGCGAGTTCTCCGGCGGTCGCGAGATCGCGACGATCGATAGAAAAAGCGTAGCGCGCGTTGGCGGCAATTACGACGAAGACGGTAACAAAATCCGTATTGGCGATCGTCTTGTCGCGATGGGGATTATCACCAACGACCAGTTGAACGTTGCCATTCAGGAAAAGAAAATTTCCGGCAAGATGCTGGGTGAGGTGCTTGTCGACCTTGGCTTCATCAGCGACGAAATGCTCAGCACTGTTCTTGCTGAAACATCAGGTTTTGAAGTGTTCAACCCCAAAGTTACTGTTATTGACGGAAACGCGCTGGGATTGATCGACAAGAAGACGGCGACAAAACACCATATTCTTCCAGTTTCTATTGCGGGCAATGTCGCGAAAATTGCTATGGCCGACCCCTACGATGTCGTGGCGATGGACGTTTTACGCCGGTTCCTGCCTAAGGGCACAACCGTTGTGCCTTTGGTCACAACACCTGTGGTTCTTGATGAAGCCATTGATGCGGCCTACGGTTATGCATCCAAAGTAAATGACATTCTGAAAGAGCTTGAAAACACCGACGGCAAAAATCTAGAAGTTGCCGGGCTTACGGAAGAAGAGGCGTATTCCCACCCGATTGTGCGTCTTGTAAACGCTTTGGTTTCCGAGGCGGTAAAAATCAAGGCATCCGACTTGCACTTCGAGCCAGAAGAAAACTTTGTCCGCCTCCGCTACCGTGTCGACGGCGATCTCTACACCGCGCAAATCCTGCACAAGCAGCACTGGAACGCTATCGGACAGCGTCTGAAACTGATGGCGAACCTGAACATCGCCGACAAGCTGACGCCGCAAGACGGCCGTATCAACATGAACATCGGCGGGAAAGAGCTCGACTTCCGTGTTTCATCTTTGCCGACGGTATGGGGCGAGAACATAGTTATGCGCGTTCTGGACAAGAACGCCGGTATCAAGCCTCTTAAAAACCTCGGCTTCTCCGATCACAACCTGAAGCGTATTCAACGCGCGCAGTCGAAGCCTGAAGGTATCATCATTGTCACGGGTCCTACGGGTTCCGGTAAAACGACATCTCTGTATTCCATGTTGAACGAGATCAACACGGTGGATGTAAAAATCCACACGCTGGAAGATCCTGTTGAATATTCTTTGCCGATGATCCGCCAGACACCTGTCCGCGAAGGCATTCTTGAATTCGCCGACGGTATCCGCTCCATGTTGCGTCAGGACCCGAATATCATCTTCATCGGGGAGATCCGCGATAAAACGACGGCGACGATGGCGTTACAGGCCGCTATGACAGGACACCAGGTTTATACGACGCTCCATACCAACGACTCGTTCGGTGCTATTCCTCGTCTTATGGATCTTGGCATGGTGCCGGGGATGGTTGCAGGGAACATCGTGGCTGTGTTCGCGCAGCGTCTGGTGAGAACCCTTTGCCCGAATTGCAAGCAGCCGCACAAGCCTACGGAAGAAGAATGCGAAATCCTTGGCGTTGACCACGCGGTTGCTCCCCAGATCTACAATGCAAAAGCCGGCGGATGCGAAATGTGCGGCGGAGCAGGGTACAAAGGCCGTGTTGCTGTGGCTGAAATCCTTCTCTTTGATGAAGAACTGGACGAAATCATCGCCCAGAGTGGCACAAAAGCCGAGATGAAGGCGCAGGCTGTAGAAAAAGGCTTCAAATCCATGCGGGATGATGGCATCCTAAAGGTGCTCGAGGGTATAACCACGCTCGAAGCCCTCGCCAAAGTCGTCGCCATTCACAAATAGACATCATTTTAGAAAAGCCATTTAAAATATGGAAAAGTATAAATACAGAGCATTGAATGCCAAGGGGCGTCCCATACGCGGGGTGCTTGGAGCCGTCAATGAAAACGATCTGTTCAACCAGCTGCAGACAGCAGGGTTGGAGCTTATAAGCGCGACGCCTCTTTCCAAGAAAAAGGGCAAAACGCACTTTATGACGAACATAAAGGTACGCGACCTGATCCAGCTTTTCATGCATCTGGACCAGATGGAAAATGCCGCCGTGCCCATTCTGGACTCGCTGGCTGATATCCGCGATACCACCGAAAATACCGCCATGCGCGATGCTGTTTCTGAAATTTACCGCGACGTGTCTGAGGGGGCGCGCTTGTCCGAAGCTATGGCCAAGCACCCCAAGATATTCAAGGCGCTGTATGTCTCCCTTATTTCTGCCGGTGAAGAAACCGGTAAGATGAGCCAGAGCTATCAGCAGCTTATTAAATATCTGAAATGGGTTGATGCCATGCAGGCGCGTATCCGTAAGGCTACGCGTTATCCGATGATCCTCCTGGTGGTCGTTCTTGGTGCTGTATCGCTGATGATGGGTATGGTTGTTCCGCAGATCGTGGACTTCATCCGCAATATGGAGATGGAGCTTCCTTTTGCCACGACCTCGCTGATCGCAACCTCAGACTTCTTCGTGGATTGGTGGTGGGCTGTTCTGGCGGTGCCTGTAATCCTTGTTGTGATTCTTCTTGTTCTTCGAAGATCGTCAGAGAATCTTGCCTACCAGATTGATAAGGGGTTGATTGCGGCACCAATAATGGGCCCGCTGATCCGTAAAATAAACATCGCCCGTTTCTGCCAGACATTTGGCGCCTTGTATGCCGCAGGTTTGCCTATTTTGCCTGCCATCAAGGCCGCTACAAACACGGTTACAAACCTTGCGCTGGTAGAGGCTTTGGAGAGTATCCAGTCTCTTATCAAAACAGGTAGCCCTTTGTCTGAAGCATTTAACGGCTCAGGTGAATTCCCGTCCATGGTTGTCCGTATGCTTAAAGTCGGTGAGGATTCGGGTAATTTGACAGTTGTTCTTGATCAGGTTTCTGACTTTTACACGGCGGACGTGGACGAAGAAGTCCAAAAACTGATTGCAATGATTGAACCTTCACTTACCATGGTACTTGGCGGCATGATTCTATGGATTGCCGTCGGGGTCTTTGGCCCGATCTACAACAGTTTCGAAGATATGCAATTCTAGCGCAGGCTTTCCGGTCTTATGTCCATATTATCTCCATCGAGATGCGTTCTTCTCCTTAGTGACGAGGGACTTAGTGTTTACGACGCAGGCGGTCGCGCGCAGTTGCTGGACACTATCCCTTGGGAAACGCAGGATTTTGAAGAATCCGTTGCCGACCTGATCCGCAAAAAATGTCGCGGTAAGGCTGTTTTGATTCTCAATGACATGGTTGAGCAGCATTACCGGAAAGAACGTGTGCCAAAGGTTGGCGCATTTGATCGTGCCAATATCATCAAGCGCCGCGTTTCTGCAGCGTTTCCGTCTTACCCGATCCGTTCTGCAATAAAGCTTAAAGAAAAGGCGCCGAACCGTGATGGTCAAAAGGGCGGCGATATCTACCTCTTTGCCGCTGTTCCATTGTCGGAAAACGTTCGCAAGACTCTTTCCGCCGTTCAAAAGTCCTATGCCGCTATCGCGGGGTTTGCGCTGCTACCCGTTGAATCCGCAGGCATGGTCCAAACGCTTTCCAAAAAGCTTTCGAAGGTTAGCGAGAAGGCTTCTGTATGGAGTGTGTTTGTTGGTCAGCACCAGAGTGGCGGTCTTCGCCAGATTGTTACAAAGAACGGTGAGCTTGCGCTGACGCGTATGACTCCGATCGTTGATTCCGACATCGACCATGAGCTCTGGGCGACGGAAGTTGCTAACGAAATCAAAGGAACGATGAGCTATCTCACACGTTTCGGTTTTGATACGTCTGACGGTCTGGATGTGACGATCATTGCCAACAATTCTGCAGCCGATCGTGTCGTTTCCAAAATAGACTTTGATTGTAACCTGAGCGTTCTCACCTCAGGCGAGGCTGCCAACATGCTCGGCCTCAAAATTGGGCGCCAGGAAGAAATGCGTTACGCCGATCCGCTCCATATTGCGTGGGCGGGGCGCAAGCCGACCTTTACGATGCCTTTGCAGGCTACGCAGCTGGATTCTATTTCCGGTCCTGCCAAAATGGCGATGGTTGCATCGCTTGCTCTGTTGGCTGGTTGTGGTTATTTCGGTTATGAGGCTTACACACAAGCGGCCCAATGGAAGCAGAACGCGACACAGCATGCAAATGCTGAAAGACAGCTTGTTTTGGTTCGTGAAGATCATGCCGCTGAGGTTGAGAAGAAAAAGGCCGCTGGCATAGATTTTATGTTGATTGAGAATTCAACCAAAGTTTACGACAAACTCGAAAAAAGATCCATCAAGCCGCTCGCTGTATTTGACCGCATCGGCAAATCTCTGGGGCCGGATATCAGAATTACATCTCTGGATGTGCGTCCCGTACAGACTGCGACGTCTCTTGATCCGACCCAGTCACCAGCGCCTGTGGACCCTGTGGTGGCTGAAGCCGAAGCCAACAAGCCCAAGGAATATGAAGTTGTTATCCGTATCGTTTTCCCTGCAATACTTGCTCCGGCACAGGGTGTGCAAAAAATAGAAGAGCTTGAGAAGCGTCTTAAGGACAATCTTCCAACGCATAATGTCAGCATCATCAAACAGGTTGCCGATTTGAGTTATACGGGCAACTTTGTCGGTGAGGCGACAGACAAGCTGAACGGCGATGGTCAGAAAGAGGATTATGAGGCCCAGATCATGATCAAAGGGGTGATGCAATGATCCAGAAACTAGGATTTAAACGCACGCTTCTGCTCGTTGTACTTGGTGGCACGCTTGCTGCTCTCTTTGCGGCAAACGAGTTTTTGTTTAAGCCGAAGGTGCAAGAAAGTCAGACTGCTTTAAACGCATCCATGACGGAATTGTCCACCTTGCAGGCCGAAGTCGAAAAGATGCGGTTGGATTTTACCCAGTTTGAATCGCAGAAGGAATATTATGCGACCATTTCCCGCATGGGTTTCTTTAACGACCAGGACCGTGTTCTGGCGCGTGAGCGTTTCGACACGATGCAAAAGCTTTCGAAGATCATTTCTGCGCGCTATGAAATTAAGGCGGCGAACATTCTTAGCGAAGAAGCCAATCCTGAAACGGGCTTTGTTGTGATGGAAAGCCCAATTTCGGTAGAACTGGCGGCCGTTGATGACCTTGATGTATATCGTTTTATTTACTATCTCAATTACGGTTTTCCGGGACACATCACCATCAACAATCTTTCTATTGAACGCAGCGGGGAAGTTACCCCTGAGTTGCTGAAAGAAATAGGTACAGGAAATCCGCCAGCCATGATTTCAGCAAAAATGGAACTCGATTGGCGCACTATGGCCCGTAAGGAAGCAATTCAGGCTGAAACAGTGGCGCCCGCACCTGACCAAGCTGCCGCAGGAGGTGCGCAATGATTTTTAAAAACGCGCTCTACGGTGTAGCCCTTTTGTGTGTTGTTGCCAGTACATCCGCACACGCGCAAACCGCTGCCGTTGACCCCGCGGCTACAACGCCTCCCGCCGCACCGGTGGCAGGCACCGTTTCAGCTGTTCCGGCAGATGGCGCGGTGATTGCCGCCGTACCGCCTTCGGAATCCGTGATGATACCCAATCCTGCAACGCCGATCGAAAAAGAGATAAGCGAGCAATTGTCGTATCAAAAACCAACGGTGAATGTGAATCTGATGCCTTCGCTGTTTTACACGGTGTGGGAGCACGATCTTGTTCTTAACGCGCGTCGTGGCCTCACCACGCGCATGCCCGGAACAGATGATGGTGTGAATGAGACCGGGCCACGCGATATTGCGCTCGGTGGTATTGTTTATCATGGTGCCAAGGAATGGACGATCTGGCTTAACAATCTGCGCGTTGCTCCGGATGCTATTCCTGAGGAAGTTCTGGATCTGAAAGTGCACAAGGATTACATCGAACTTGAATGGTTCGATGAAACGACCAATCAGATTTTCCCGGTCCGTTTGCGTCCTCACCAGCGCTTCAATCTCGACACACGCATGTTCCTTCCGGGCTAATGACAGCTTTTCTGGATATATCTTCCGTCAATGCAGGCTATGGACAAATGCAGGGGCGGCAGGATGTGTCGTTTGACGTAAGGCCGGGGGAGACATGCGGGCTTCTCGGTGTGA
>JAPJRC010000009.1 GCA_030824805.1 Micavibrio sp. | reverse complement strand
TAATGGAACTTTGCGTATCGCCTCCAAAGCCCAATAATTTGTCGAAATATGGCGTATTTCGTCAATTGCAGCGTTCTCACCCACGATTCGAAGCGCCAATTGATGCAAAGGGGTCGTCGTAAAGTCCGCATAATTTCTTAATCCTGCCCAGCTTGCCGGTGCAACGTCTTCGAGATCGAATTCCCGTGCGTAGATAAGAGCCTCAAACCATTCGTGGGGCAGCGTGCCGTTGTGCATGAGCGGTGCGAGTGTGGATAACAACGGCACTTGTCCACCGTCCCCTCCGTCATAGATTTTGGCAATTTCATCCCGCCACCATTGCAGGCGGATATGGCCAAGCTGGGTATTGGAAACCGATGGGCGGGTTTTGACCAACTCGATGTTGAACAGATAAAGCGCATGCAAAGCGGGTCTGTGCTCACGCGGCGCGAACAGCGTTAACAAATAGCGGTCCGGATCGGCTTTTTTTAGCTCGACCGCGAGAAAAGTTGCGTCCATTGGCACGTTCCATCCTTGAGAAATTGAACAAAACCTATAGGTTAGCTGTTAGCATTTTATCAAGCCCAAAAACGCAGGAGACTATTATGGCTTTCGAACTCCCCCCGCTCCCCTATTCCTATGACGCCCTGGCGCCGTATATGTCGGCTGAAACGCTGGAATTCCACCACGACAAGCACCACAAAGCCTATGTGGACAAGGGCAACGAGTTGATACAGGGCACGGGCCTTGAAAATCTGAGCCTTGAGGAAGCCATGGTCGCCGCATACAAGGATAAGTCCAAAGCCGGCCTGTTCAACCAGCTTGGCCAGCATTTCAACCATATCCATTTCTGGAACTGGATGAAAAAAGACGGCGGCGGCACGAAAATCTCCGGCAAGCTGGAAGCACAGATCAAATCCGACCTCGAAGGCTATGAGGGTTTCAAAAAGAAATTCATCGAAGCGGGCGTTGGCCAGTTCGGTTCCGGCTGGGCGTGGCTCGCACTGGACAATGCAAGCGGCAAGCTGGAAATCATCAAAACGCCGAACGGTGAAAACCCTGTCGTGTTCGGCAAAACCGCCCTGCTCGGCGTCGATGTCTGGGAACACTCGTATTACATCGATTACAGAAACGCCCGCCCGAAATACCTCGAAGCGTTTGTCGATAGCCTGATCAATTGGGATTATGTGGCAGAGCTATACGAAAAAGGGCCAATGAAAATTGCGGCCTAATCGTTAATCCTGGTCAACCAACATTTTGAAAGCCCCTTCGGGGGCTTTTTTATGTGTGAAACCTTCACGATATGACCAGAATTGACCACGCTAAAGCGTTAAAGTTGACCAACATTTACCAAGGCGCGCGGTGGCGGTTGATGCAATCATTATAGCATAAAAAAGGCCGGATATCTTCCGGCCTTTTTGAATTATCGTGCGGGCGCCGGAGGTGCGGCGGGAGCCACAACCGAGAGGCAGGCGCCTGTGGGTTTTATCTCTGCAAGAGCGCCAAGCACAACGGCATTGCCGTTACTGGCTTCCGCTTCACGGCGCGCCGCGCTCACGGTCAATGCGCCGTTTTGAATTTTCTCAGCCAAGGACATCAAATGCTCGGGAGCGCCTCTCGTTACTTGCGTCCAATCAACGGGCCTTTGTCTGCCGCCGGCCTGCTCCTTGGCTCTTGCTTCCTGCTCGATAGCGCGTTCGATACGATCAAAAAACTGTGTGTCTCTTTTTGTGGACTGATCCAGAACGCGGGTCAGTTCTCTGGAGACTTCAAAAAGCTTTTTATCGCCCATGGATTCCAGCAATGGACGGTTCCAGTTTTGAACATTTGTATTGGCCAGTTCGGCAGCGACTCTTCTGGCATCGATCCAGTCAACGGCACATTCCGCATTCGCAAACGACGGTGCAAGAGCAACGATCCCGGCTGCGATGGTTTGTTTAATGGTCATGGTTACACTCCTCTAAATTTCAACACCGGAGGCAGCTTTGCGCTCACTTGCAGGTTATGTCAATAAAAATTCCTCTAATATAAAAAAAGCCGGGATCATCTCCCGGCTTTATTAAGACTTTAACGGTGTCAGCCCTTTAACTTCTTCTTCTCTGCGTTCTTTTTAACCCAGAGATTGAGGCATTCCACGCCCAGCGAGAACGCAACCGCGAAGTACAGATAGCCACGCGGAATATGGACTTCGAACCCGTCCGCGATCAAAGCCATACCGACCAGCAGCAGGAAGGAAAGCGCCAGCATCTTTACCGTCGGGTGCGCGTTGACGAAATCGGAAACCGGTTTCGCCGCGAACAACATCACACCGATGGAGATGATAACGGCGGCGATCATGATGGCGCGTTCGTCCACCATACCGACAGCCGTGATAACCGAGTCCAGAGAGAACACGATATCCAGGACGGCGATCTGTGCAAGAACGGCACCGAATGTCACCTGTTTCAGATTGGTCGTCTTCTCGCCTTCATCGCCTTCCACCGTGTGGTGAATTTCCATCGTGCCTTTGACGAGCAGGAACAAACCGCCGCCGATAAGGATAATGTCGCGCCAGGAAATTTCATGGCCCATAACGGCGAACAACGGATCGGTCAGGTGTGCGATCCAGAAGATCAGCGAGAGCAAAACTATACGCATAACCAGCGCTAGCATCAGGCCGATGGTCCGCGCCTTGTTTTGCTGGTTTGCGGGCAGCTTCGCCGCAATGATCGAAATAAAGATGATGTTATCGATACCCAGAACGATTTCGAGAACCGTCAGGGTTAACAGGGACGCCCATGCTTCGGGGCTGTAAAGTAGTTCCAACATTTGTTTGTATCCTTAAAAGACGTTTTGAATTTTACGCGTGGTCATCAGGCAGCGATACGCATCGGTGGCCGCCATAACAGGCGCGGCATAAAGCCGGAAAGACTTTCAGGGAAATCATACAGGATTTCCGCATAAATATCCGACAGCTTTATATAAACGGTGTCCTGTGAGCCGAGTTCATCGGCATCGAGCGTGTGGGATTCCAGCGCATCGATGGATTCAATCGAAACGGTTTCCGTGAAAGACATGGCGTTCGCGGTTACCGGCATAACCACAAAGAGCAGAAACACAATCAGGCACAGATAGCGCATTACAGCGGTAACAACGCAGCAACGACGCGGCGCCCTTCTGCCATCAATACATTATAAGTGCGGCACGCGGCGCCGGTGTCCATCGCATCGACAGAAAGGCCCTTTTCTTTCAGGGCCGCACGCAATTTCGGCGGAAAGAATTCGCCTCTTGCGCCGGAACCGAGCAGCACGACATCGATCTCGTTGGCGTTGGCGGCAATTTCATCGAAGTCTTTTTCCGTCAGTTCCGAAAAAGACGGCGCATCCCAGCGCGATGTCTGCATCGGCGAAACAAGGATCGCTCCGTCATAGGTCGTGCCGTTCACACGAAACGATCCCGCGCTGTAGCCCTGAATGATCTGGCGTCCTTCCGGAACGAGCGGCGTGACATCCATAAAATCAATCCTGCGTTGTTACTGGACCACGCCGAGATTTTTCAGCGTGGCTTCGTTCAGTCCGCCCTGCGGCAGGCCGTTCTGCGCCTGATACACGATAAGGGCGTTCAGGAAAGCTGCGTCAATCTCGCCTGTTTCGGCGCCGTTATAAAGACCTTTGGCCTTCAGCGCGGCTTGCGCGGCGCGGATGGTGACCGGATCGGTCGGGCTGCCTATCGGTGTGGCCGGAGATGTTACGGCAGCAGAACCTTGTGCGGCAGCCGCGGCGGCCACAGCCTTCGGAGAGAACGGCGCGTTCGGATCAAGCGGGTATTCCACACCGGGCGGAACGGCGGATGGACCCGGCGTTGCCGAAGACGTTACCGGAGCGGCAACCGGTGTAGGCGTTGCAACGGGTATTGCCACATAATCAGGCGTCGGCGCCGGTGTCGGTGCAGGTGTGCCGTAATCGGTGGCCGGATAGACACTGCCCGTGGCCGATGGCGCGGCGGACGGTGTCGGCGGAATAACGGCCGGCGCATCAACCGGCGTTGTCGGGGCAACCGCATCGATAGGATCAATAGCAGGATCGGCTGGAACCGCGCTGTTCGTGGCATCGGATGTCGGCGTGCTTGGCAGCGGTGCATTGGCGGCTTCCTGCGCGGCGACAGCCTGCTCCATCGCGGGTGAATTGTCGGGCAGCGGTTCGGCGGCGGCTACCTGCGGGGCCGGGATGGCTTCACCCTGTTCTATCGTCGAGGTGAAATCACCCGTTTGCGGTGCGGGTGCCGGCGCGGCTTCCGCTTGTTTCGCCTGCGGCATGCCGTTGTTGCGGACAACGATGTCGTCTTTGCTGCCGATCGCGCCAGGGCCTTTGTCGCCCGCACACGCGGCCAGCGAGAGAACGGCTACGCCGAGCAAAAGGGAAGATCGGATAATACGGGACATGCGTCGCTCCTTTATGAAATGCAGGCACAAAATTACTGGGCCTCGGGCCGAAATACAACCCGCCTAGGCCGCTTTTTCCTCAAGTCCCGCCGGGCGCAGGCCCAGATACAGCAGGATTGCCGATGCTACGTAAATCGAGGAATACGTGCCGACCACGAAACCGAACAGCAGGGCTTCGGTAAAGCTGCGGATCACCTCGCCGCCGAATACGGCCAGCGCGATCAATGAAAGCAGCGTAACCAGCGAGGTCATCACGGTGCGGGACAATGTGTCGTTGATGGCAAGGTTGGCGATTTCGGCCATCGGCTTCTTGCGGTACTTCCGCATCATCTCACGGATACGGTCAAAGATAACGACCGTGTCGTTGATCGAGAAACCGGCAACCATCAAGAGCGCGGCGATGGATGTGAGGTCGAAGCTCGAGCCCATGATGACCATGAAACCCAGAACCGCGAACACGTCGTGCGCCAGCGTGACAACGGCGGCAACGCCGAACTGCCATTCGAAACGGAACCAGACATAGGCCATGATGCCGACAATCGCTGCGATAACGGCGATGAGGCCTTTCACCTTCAACTCTTTACCGACCTGCGGACCGACGAATTCGACACGGCGGTAATCCACGCCTTCATATTCTTTTTCGATTTCGGCTTTCACATTGTCTACGGCGGCTTTTTGCACGGCAGGGTTTTCACTGTCCTGTGCTGGCACGCGGATCAGGAGATTGTTCGGGCTTCCGAATTCCTGGATGGAAATCTCGCCGAGTTCAAGATTGTTGAGGTCTTCGCGCAGGGCCCCGAGGTCCGGCGTTTTTTCCGTGGCGATTTCAATGAGCGTGCCGCCCGTAAAATCAATCCCGTAATTCAGGCCCTTGGTGGCCAGTAGGAAGATAGAGCCAAGAATCATGATCGCCGTCACGGCAAAGCCGATATAGCGCGCGCCGATAAAATCTATCTTCGTGTGATCGGGTACGAGTTTAATGCCTGTCCACATAGTTTCTTATTTCCTTTATACCGGCAGCGCCGCGTTTTTGCGTTTGCCAAGCCACATGACGATCATCAGGCGCACGACGGAGATCGAGGTGAAGAACGATGCCGCCGTACCGATAACGGTCGTGACGGCAAAACCCTTGATGGCCCCGGAGCCGAGCGAGAAGAGAATAATCGCGGCAAAGATGTGCGTGAGGTTCGAGTCCGTGATCGTCGCGAACGCCATGCGGAAACCGTTGTCGATGGCGGAGATCGCAGATTTGCCTTCACGCAATTCTTCACGAATACGCTCATAAATAAGAACGTTGGCGTCGACCGACATACACACGGTGAGTACAAGGCCCGCGATACCCGGCATGGTCAGGGTGGCCTGCAGAACCGAAAGCGCCGCGAATGTGATGGCGAGGTTCACCAGCATGCCGATGCAAGAGAAGATACCGAACACCGAGTAGGATCCGACCATCAGGATGAAAACAAGCGCCAGACCAAGCAGGGCGGCTTTCTTGCCCGCGTCGATGGAGTCCGCACCGAGGGATGGACCAACCGTGCGTTCCTCGATGATGTTCAAAGGCGCAGGCAGCGCGCCGGCACGAAGCAGGATCGCAAGATCGTTGGCTTCCTTCACCGAGAAGTTGCCGGAAATCTGACCCGAACCGCCGCAGATCGGTTCACGAATGACCGGCGCGGAGATGATGACGTTGTCGAGCACGATGGCGAACAGGCGGTTCACATTGTCGCGCGAGAGCTCGCAGAATTTCTTGGTTCCGATCGGGTTGAACCGGAATGACACGGCAGATTGACCGTTCTGGTCCTGTGCGAACGCGGCGTTCACAAGCATATCGCCTGTCAGCATCGCCTGTCTTTGCACCGCCAGAGTCTCACCGGGGCGTTCCTGCACCGGAAGGATCATATCGCCGCCCGTGGTTTTAATGGCGCTCGCCGTTACATCCATGTTCACGAGGTGGAAGGAAAGCTTGGCGGTTTTACCGAGCAGTTGTTTTACGCGGTCCGGATCATCAAGGCCCGGCAACTGCACCACGATACGGTCATCGCCCTGACGCTGGATGATCGGCTCGTTCGTTCCGGTCTCATCGATACGGCGGCGAACTATTTCAATCGATTGCGAAAGAACCTGTTCGCGCACCTGCCTGATGCCGGTTTCGGAGAACGTGCCTTCGACCATATCGCCGTTGGTGGTTACAGTCAGCGTGTTGTCCAGCGAACGGATGGTTTGCGAAACCGCCTGTGCGTCCCCTGCTTCGCGCAGCTGCACACGAACACCGCCGCCCGGAATAACCGAAAGACGTTTGTAGCCGAGCTTCTTGTCACGGAGCGCAGGACGCAGCGACGATACAAGATCATCGGAGCGTTGCTTGGTGACCGAGTTCAGATCAACCTGCAGAAGAATGTGCGATCCGCCCTGAAGATCGAGACCGAGATTGACGGTTTTATGCGGTAGCCAAGAAGGCAAGCCGCCGAGGATTTCAGCCTGCTTGTCTTTCGGCACGAAGTTCGGCGCGCTGTAGAGAACGGCAAGCACAACCGCGACAATAATCAGGATACGTTGCCATTGCGGAATCTGGACCATGGGCGGATGTGCTCTTGTTAGGGTGTCTTATTATACAGGTCTTATTTCTTGTCGGATTTTTTGTCCGCTGGCTTTTCCGGCGCGGGTGTCTGGATGTGGCCGCGTAGAGCCGTAACCTTCGTGCCGTTGCCGAGATCGACAACGATTTCCTGCTCGTTCGTCAGAGCGGCAACATTGCCAACCAGACCGCCGACATAAACCTTGTCGCCCACTTTCAGGCTATCGACCATTTCCTTGTGTTCCTTGAAACGCTTCTGCTGTGGGCGGATCAGGAGGAAGTAGAACATAACCACCAGAAGGACGATCATCGCCACGTTCTGAAGCAGGATGCCTTGCGTGTCGACGGGCGGCACCGGACCATTGGCCGTAGGAACAGCTGTTTCGGCTGTCGTTGCGGGGGCTGCTGCGTCTTGCGCGTAAGCGGGAGAGATAAGCATGAATGCTCCTTTTGGCATAAATTATTGTAAATTCCGTGATGGGAGGGACTATAACGCCCGGACATACAAAGGCAAGTGGTAAAGAGCGGCCATCAACAGCCCTAAAGGGTTGAAAATCCGCCATTCATGGGTTTTTGGCGTGGCCCTTACAAACGTAAAAGATGCGGCTTAAGAATCGCCGTAACCCGCAGATTTTATATTGCGAGCCATTATCATTTGATGCATAGCAATAGATATAGGGGTGTTCATGGGTGATCTGTGGGTTCGTGCATTGTGTGTCGATTTTACGGAAGCGTGCGATCCAACGCTGGTTATCCCCTCTCCGCTCGAAATATGCGCCCGCACGGTTTTAGCGGCACTGGATTTGAAAGACGCTTTTGTCGAACACACGCGGCAGGTACGCGCCGAACAGGAAGCTTTTCAGGAACGCATTCAAGCTATCGGCATCGAACGCCTTATGCGCCATTCACCGCGTGAAGTTCTCGAGATGTTTGGCTGTTAAACTTTACAGATAAAGATCCGGGTTCATCGCCTGCGTGCCTTTGCGCACTTCGAAGTGCAGCTGTGGCGAGTCCACGCCGCCCGTAGAGCCCACCGTGCCGATGCTCTGCCCCGCTTTGATCACATCGCCCTTTTTCACGAGCGTTTTGTCCATGTGCGCATAGGCTGTCATCCAGCGATCGGTGTGACGGACAAGGACGAGATTGCCGTAGCCCTGCATTTCCGATCCTACATAAGCGACGACACCGTTGTCGGCAGCGCGCACCGCCGTGCCGCGCGCGGCCTTGATGTTGATGCCGTCATTGTGAAGGCCGTCATCCTTCGGTCCGTATTTCGAAATAACCTTGCCATCGACCGGACGCATGAATTTGCCGTTGCCAACGCGCGGCGGCGGTTTCGGCGCAACGGAGGGCGGCACCACGGCGGCAGGCTGCACGGTGGCGACCGGAGTCTTTGCCGAAGGTTGCGGGGGGAAGCCTGCAGCGCCTGTCTTCGCGGCAGGCGCAGGAGTTGTCGCGGATGGCGATGTAACAACAGCGGGCACGGCCTTGGCGGTTTGCTGGTCCTGCCCCGGCGGCGGCGCGAGCACTTCGGATTCCACCGACGGCACTTTCATCGGCCCTGAATAGGTGGCGGTTTCAAATGTGGGGCGCGGCGGATTAGATGCAAATTCTTCCACCAGCTTGGGCTGCGGCGATGGCAGGCGGATAATCTGCCCTGTCTTCAACACATAAGGCGGCGCGAGGTTGTTGGTGCGCGCCATTTCGCTTACGCTCACATTGAAAAGGCGTGACACGCCGTTCAGCGTATCACCGGAAGCCACCCTATATTCGTTGGGCGGCGGAAGCTTGATGCGGAAACCGGAATTGAGGCGGTATGGCGGGGAAAGATTGTTGAGCGAAATAATATCGCGCAGCGGCAGATTATATTGTTTGGAAACCGTGTAGACCGTGTCACCCCCGAGAACCGTGTGCATGCCGGTGCTCCCCGCTCCGCTCTTTGCGCCATATGCCACGACATCGACGGGCTTTTGTTTGCCCGTGGGTGTAAGACAGCCGGAAAGAAGCAGGACCGATAAAGATGCGGCGGTGAGGAGCAAGACACTTTTTCTTGGCATCACGCGGCGACCACCTCTCCCGCTTCTCTTTTCTTGGTACCGAGATTGACGTTGGGCAGGAAGTCCACAAACCGCACCGGCATGATGTTCCGGAACGAATATGTTTCTTCCGAATCTTTACGGTAACGGCGGAGCATCTGCTCGCCCTTCATGCCGACAGGAATGATCATGATGCCGCCGACGGCGAGCTGGTCGATCAATGCAGGCGGCGGCGCTTCACGCGCGGCGCAGGTAACGATGATGCGGTCGAACGGATGCTGGTCCAGACCGTGGATGCGCGGCCAGCCTTTGGTGCCGTCGGCGCAGATGGTCGTGATATTGCCGACCTTGAATTCGCGGAAGAGTTTTTCCGTTTCATCCAGCAGGGGCTTGTGACGCTCGATCGTGTACACACGGCGGCAAAGTTTCGAAAGGATCATCGCCTGATAGCCCGAGCCCGTGCCGATTTCCAAAACCTTGTGACGGTCGGTGAGTTCGAGCGCCTCTGTCATCACGGCGACGACGGACGGCATGGAAATGGTCTGCCCTTCCTCGATGGGGAGCGCGATGTCTTCCCATGCGCGGTGGCGGATATGCTCCATCATGAACAGTTCGCGCGGAACGGTTTCGATGGCGCTCAGGACGCGCTCGTCGCGAATCCCTGTTTCCTCCCGCAGAATGCGCAGGAGCTCTTTCTTTTTCTCGGTCATGAATGACAAGGTGAAAACCTTTGTATGGATAGTGCGAAACGTACCCAGCCATTGTGAGTCAATTCGCGTCCATTCTCAAGATTTATCCACAGACGTTATGGATATTTATGCCTTGGTGATTTTGGTGAGGCCGCCCATATACGGCTTGAGCACTTCGGGCACGAAAACGCCGCCATCGGCCGGATCGTAATAATTTTCCAGCACGGCAATCAACGCGCGGCCGACAGCCAGACCCGAACCGTTCAGTGTGTGAACGAAGGTGGTGTTTTTCTCGCCCCTGGCCTTGAAACGCGCGTTCATACGGCGCGCCTGGAAATCCTGGCAGTTCGAACACGAGGAAATCTCGCGGTAGCGTTGCTGCCCCGGCAGCCAGACCTCGATGTCGTAAGTTTTATAAGATGTAAAACCCGCATCACCCGTGCAAAGCACGATGGTGCGGAACGGCAGTTCGAGTTTCTTCAGGATGTTTTCGGCGCATTGCGTCATGCGCAGATGCTCGGCTTCAGAATCCTCCGGCTTGGTGATCGAGACCATTTCCACCTTGTAGAACTGGTGCTGGCGGATCATGCCCTTGGTGTCCTTACCGGCGGCACCCGCTTCCTGACGGAAACAGGGCGTGAAGGCCGTGTAGCGGCGCGGCAGGGATTCCTCGTCGACGATCTCGTCGGCGACGATGTTGGTGAGCGACACTTCCGCCGTCGGGATCAACCAGTCGCCGCGCGTGGTCTGGAACTGGTCGTCACGGAATTTCGGCAATTGCCCGGTGCCGAACATCGTCTTGTCGTTCACGAGAATCGGCGGCGAGACTTCGGTGTAGCCGTGTTCTTGCGTGTGCGTGTCGAGCATGAACTGCGCCAGCGCACGCTCAAGACGCGCAAGGCCGGAATGCATGATCACAAAACGCGAGCCGGACATTTTGGCCGCCGTTTCAAAATCCATCATGCCGAGCGCTTCACCGATATCGCTGTGCTCCGGAATTTTTTCGTTCGTCTTCCTGGGTTCGCCCACTTTGCGGATTTCGACATTTTCTTCCTCGCCGTCACCGTCCGGGATATCCACCGCCTGCACGTTGGGCAGGCCGGCCAGAAGCTGGTTCAGATCATCCGCCAGATTGCGCTCTTTAACCTCGAGCGCGACCATGCTGTCCTTGATTTTGGCAACCTCGTCCATCAAAGCGGCGGCATCCCCGCCCTTGGATTTGACTTGGCCGATTTCCTTGGATTTTTCGTTCCGCTCGCTCTGCAGCGTCTGCAATTCCGTCTGCACGGCGCGGCGTTCTTGGTCGAGCTTCAGGATCGCGGGGGACTGGGCCGGCAGCTTGCGGCGCGCCATGGCTTTGTCAAAAGCGGCGGGATCCTGACGAATGGCCTTAATATCGTGCATTATTGTCTCAACTTTTCAGTAAGTTAATCTATGTTATTCTTTAAAGCGGCTGATTTGCCCCGCCTGTTGGGTGAGACTATATAAAGGAATGCGCTCTTTGCAAAAGGAATCTGTCAACGGAATCTATACGTTAATGCGACCGGCCCAGCCGTTGCCGCTTGTATTCGACTCCCCCCACAGCGGGATCGAGTATCCGGCGGATTTCGATTACGCCTGCGACTTCGGCCTTCTGGAAAAAGCGGAAGACAAATATGTCGACGAGCTGTTCTCTTCCGCGCCGGAGTTTGGCGCGACCTATCTCTGCGCCCATTTCCCGAGATCTTATATCGACGCCAACCGGTGCCATATGGATATCGACGTCGATCTTCTGGAAGAAGCCTGGACCGATGCGATCAACACCACCACAAGAAGCCATGCGGGCATCGGACTGATCCGCCGTCTGGTGCGCCCCGGCGTGCCGCTTTACAGCCGCCAGTTAAAAGTGAGCGAAATCAAACACCGCATTGAAAACTATTATATTCCCTACCATACAGCACTTGAGAAACTGATCGAGGAAGCACACTACAATTTCGGTCAGGTGTGGCATGTGAACTGCCACTCCATGCCGACACAGGACGGACATTCTTTCCGCGCCTCGCCGCTGAAAGCCGCCGATTTCGTGCTGGGCGACCGCGACGGCACGACCTGTGACCTCGATTTCACCCACGCGGTGCGCGACTTCCTCAAAGGGCTCGGCTACCGCGTCAGCGTTAACGACCCATACAAAGGCGTCGAACTGGTGCGCCGTTATTCCAGCCCGTCAACGGGCCGCCATTCGTTGCAACTGGAGGTCGCACGCGGCCTCTACATGAACGAAGAGACTTATAAAAAATCATCCAATTTCAACAAATTGAAGAATGACATTGATAAAATGATTAAATTCTGCGGCGACTATGTACAGTCGCAATCCCTGCCCATCGCGGCCGATTAGCGCATAATAATCCAATAAAAAGTTCCGAACACATTAGAATAAATTTTGCCGTTTTCTAAAATTTATGAATAATAAGCTGTATGTTTGTCCAAAACACCAAACAGCTGATGGAACGCGCACGGGAAGTTACTCTGGAAGAGAACAGCCCTTTTCACCGTTTCTATGAAAGCGCGCAGAATTTGGCCAAGCTTATCAGCCCTTACATGCGGAAAATGGAAACGCCGGAGGACGAGGTCAACAGGCTTGTCGGTCATTTCGGCCTTATGGGCGAGACGAACAATTCGATCAACCATCTCCTTATGCATCTTAAGGAAGCTTTGAAACAACAGAGCCCCAAATCAGACGAAAGCGCTTTGCAAAAAACATTCCTGCTCAGCACGATGGAACATCATGGAAGCCAATACAGCCATGTGACGCATTCCGGCGAAAATGTTATAGCGGCCTGTAATCGCATTATCGGCAGTATCGAGCAGTGGACCAACGATCATGCTCAGGAAATAACGCCAAAAGATCGCCTTGCAATCGCGCGCGAGCGGACCAAATTCGCCGAATCCCTGGACGAAATCTACGTATTTATCCGGGAAAGCCGGACATTCTTTGAAACGTTCGATGTTCCGGTTAAGATACCCGAACGCTACAAGGCCATGTTAAACGGGAACTACAATTCCGCAGCGCCGGCAAACCACCCCTGATTTACACCGGAAATACGTTTTTGAATTCCGTAACAAGGGCCTGATCGAGATCGGCCATGGTCACGTTTTTTCCAAGCGCATGAAGCGATGTCACACCGAACTCACTGATTCCACAAGGGACGATGCCCCCGAAATGCGTCAGGTCGGGGTTCAGGTTTACCGCCACGCCATGATAGGTCACCCAGTGACGAATACGAACACCGATGGCAGCGATTTTCGACTCCGTGTTGTCGTGCCTCACCCAGATTCCAACCCTGCCTGTACGGCGCTCCCCGATGACATCAAAATGCGCCAACGAACGGATCACCCACTCTTCCAAATTACATACATATTTTTTAATATCAGGTGCTTGCTGTCGTTTTTTAAGATCAAGCATTACATATCCTACACGCTGTCCCGGGCCGTGATAGGTGTGTTCGCCGCCGCGACCGGTTTCAAAAACCGGAAAACGGGCATCCAGAAGATCGGATGGTTTGGCGCTCGTCCCCGCCGTGTACAGCGGCGGGTGTTCCAGAAGCCACAAATGGTCCGACGCATCTCCACCACGAATGGCAGCGACACGCGCCTCCATGGCGGCGACCGCCTCGGGATATTCAACTGGTTGTCCGGATGTTTTGATCTCCATGGCTCTTATGTAGCGGGCCAAACAGCATTTGAACAGGGCGCCCTTTTTTATTTTACATAGAATTTATAATGCGGAATTAAACGCTGCCCCGTTGATTATAAAATTCGTATATCAAAAACCTCTTGTTGACGCGGCCATTCCAAATCTCTAGATATCTCGCATCGCAGCGAGGGACGGGCTTGCCCCGGGCCTTTCGTTTTGATAGGAAACCTCTGTCTTAAAAAGACAAAATCCCGCGCCCATGGCGGAATTGGTAGACGCGTAACGTTGAGGTCGTTATGGGAGAAATCCCGTGGAAGTTCGAGTCTTCTTGGGCGCACCACTTTTCCACAAGGAAAGGTGTTGGGTGTTAATTCTTATCAGAGGGATACATGCGACAGCTAAAAACCGCTTTTAAGCATATCTTTTATCCCCAGTACAAATATCTGCGCCGGTTTGACATCAAACCTGGCGATGTTGTCATAGATCTTGGCGCCAATATCGGCGATGTAAGCGAGTATTTCCTTTGCAAAAAGGCCCATGTGTATGCATATGAGCCCAATCCGCATGCTTTTCAGGCACTGAAGGCAAGGATTTCAAACTACAATAACGCCCATCTTATCGAGGCAGCAGTGTCTGACCGCGAAGAAATCTCAAAATTATTCCTTCACAACGATCACAAAAAATCTGAAATAGGATTCTCGCAGGCGTCGTCGCTGAAATCCGAAAAAAGTAATCTCTCAAGTGATTATGTTGAAGTTGGCACAGTCGATATTAAAACGGTTCTCAAGAATCACCCGCGCATACGTCTGCTAAAAATCGATATTGAGGGTGGTGAGTATGACATCATGGACCATGTTTTAGAAAACGCCGGAAAAATTGATACTATTCTATTGGAGACGCACGAAAAAAAATATCCTGAGTTTCGGGAAAAAGGTGAAGCCCTAGCCAAAAAGATCGACCAGTCTCCGTATAAAGATCGAATTTACACGGACTGGTTTTAGGGGTGCGGAAATGAGGGAGTATAAATATCTCATACCCATTACGGGCCTTTTCACCGCCACGCTGCTGATTTCCAACACGCTTGAAAGCAAAGTCTTTGACCTTGGCCCGCTCACCCTCACGGCGGGCACTATTATTTTCCCCCTCGCCTATTTGTTCAACGACATACTTACCGAAGTCTACGGCTACGCCGCCGCGCGCCGCGTTATATGGACAGGTTTTGCCGCGCTGATTTTGATGAGCGTATTCTACACGCTGGCCGTTGCCATACCGCCGAGCACGATGTGGGATGGGCAGGAAGGATACGCCGTGACGCTGGGTGTCGTACCGCGCATCGCTTTCGCCAGCGCAATCGCCTATTTTTGCGGCGAGTTCATCAATTCCTATATTGTCGCCAAAATGAAGATCGCCTCGCAGGGCAAAAGCATGGGGCTGCGTTTTGTGGTTTCCACCATCGCCGGCGAAGCGGTGGACACAGTGATTTTCATGGCGATCGCGTTTACGGGCGTATTTGCCTTTCAGGAATTGATCACGATTGGCGCATCCATGTGGGCGGCCAAGGTTGCCTGGGAAATTATCGCCTTGCCTTTGACACTTTTCATCGTAAGAAAGCTCAAATGGGCTGAACACGAAGACCATTATGACACAAACACGAACTTCAACCCTTTCACTATTGGATAGATAAGGTTTTTTAAAATGTCTGACGACAACGATCTCCGCGAAGCAGCACTGGAATATCACCGGAAGCCTACGCCCGGGAAAATTTCCATCAAGCCGACGACGAGCCTCGCGACACAGCGCGATCTCTCTCTTGCTTACTCGCCCGGCGTTGCCGTTCCCTGCCTCGAAATTGAAAAAGATCCCAGCAAGGCGCTCGACTACACCAGCCGCGGAAACATCGTAGCGGTCATTTCCAACGGTACGGCCGTTCTCGGCCTCGGCGACATCGGCGCGCTGGCATCGAAACCGGTGATGGAAGGCAAATCGGTTCTCTTCAAAAAATTCGCCAATATCGATTCCTTCGATATCGAGGTTGATGAAAAAGACATAGACGCGTTCGTGGAATGCGTGGCCCGTCTCGAGCCTTCCTTTGGCGGTATCAACCTGGAAGACATCAAGGCGCCGGAATGTTTCGAGATCGAGCGCCGCCTGCGCGAGCGCATGAAAATTCCGGTCTTCCATGACGACCAGCACGGCACGGCCATCATCGTATCGGCCGCGTTCCTCAACTGGCTGGAACTCAAAGGCCGCAAGATAACGGATGTAAAACTTGTCGCCAACGGCGCGGGCGCTTCCGCTCTCGCGTGTTTGACGCTGCTGCATGAGCTGGGCCTGCCCAAAGACAACATCATCGTCTGCGACAGAAAAGGCGTTGTATACAAGGGCCGCACCGAAGGTATGGATCCCTACAAAGAAAAGTTTGCAAACGCCACAAACGCACGCACGCTGGCCGATGCGCTGGAAGGCGCGGACATATTCCTCGGCCTGTCCGGCCCGAACGTCCTCAAAGCCGATGACGTAAAAACCATGGCGGATGCCCCGTTGATCATGGCGCTCTCGAACCCGACGCCGGAAATCATGCCGGAAGAAGCCCGCAAAGGTAAGCCCGACGCCATCGTCTGCACGGGCCGTTCCGACTTCCCGAACCAGGTGAACAATGTTCTCTGCTTCCCGTTCATTTTCCGCGGCGCGCTCGATGTCGGCGCCACCGCTATCAACGAGGAAATGAAAGTCGCGTGCGTGAAAGCGATTGCCGCCCTGGCCCGCCGCGAAGCGACCGACGAAGTCATGGCCGCTTACCCGCAAGAAACGCTTGAATTCGGCCCGACCTACATGATCCCGAAACCTTTCGATTCACGTCTTATCACCGAACTGCCGATGGCCGTAGCCAAAGCCGCTATGGATTCCGGCGTCGCCACGCGCCCGATCAAGGATTGGGAAGCGTATCGCGAAAAACTACAACAAAACTTCGCACGCTCCACGATGGTTATGCGTCCGTTGTTCTCTCACGCAAAAGAAAGCCCCAAGCGCATCGTCTATTGTGAAGGCGAAGAAGACCACGTCTTGCGCGCCGTCCAGATGGCCGTCGACGAAAAAGTTTGTTCCCCGATTATTATTGGCCGCCGCGAAGTCGTCACGACCCGCGTCAAACGTCTGCGCCTGCGCATGGAAGAAGGCAAGGATTTCGAACTGGTAGATCCGCAGGACGACCCGCGTTACAAACAATACTGGGAAGCCTATCACGGCATGATGGAACGCAAGGGCATCACGCCTGCCGTGGCAAAACTCGCAGTCCGCACCAACACAACGATCATTGGTGCACTTATGGTTCATCTGGGACAGGCGGATTCCATCGTCTGCGGCTGCGTCGGCGAATTCCAGGAGCATATGAAGCATGTCGTGGATATCATCGGACTGAAACCCGGGGTTGAAACGGCTGCAGCACTCCGCGCCATACTGCTTCCAAAGGGTATATTCTTCATCTGCGACACGCATGTGAACCCTGACCCGAGCATTTCGCAAATTTCGGAAATGACCCTGATGGCGGCCGAAGAAATTCGCCGTTTCGGTATCATTCCGAAAGTCGCCCTGCTCTCTTATTCAAACTTCGGATCCCACAAGGGGGGCAGCGCCTATAAGATGCGTGCCGCAACCATTGACATCAAACAACGCGACCCGAGCCTTGAAATAGATGGTGAAATGCATGCCGATACGGCCCTGGACGAGACGATCCGTAAGAGCCTTATGCCCCATTCGACCCTCAAAGGCGAAGCAAACCTGCTCATCATGCCGAACCTCGAAGCGGCCAATATCTCCTTCAACCTGTTAAAAGTCTTGGGAGAAGGTATTCCGATCGGTCCTATGCTCTTGGGGGTTTCGAAACCTTCCTATATCCTGACCCCGTCGGTAACCGCACGCGGCATCATGAACGTTTCGGCGATTGCCAGCGTCGCGGTGCAAGCCTGCAAGAACGACGACGATCCGGCGCAGAGCCAGACGCAGCCTAAAAAGAGTAAAAACGCCGCCTGATAAACGGGGATGTCCATGAGCGACGAGCTTCATCCTCTTTCAAACGAAAGGGGAGCGGATAACGTGACCGAACGCGAAGAAACCATCGACGATGGTTTCTCGCTCAGTGACGTGATCATCGCGGAAGTGGATGCGGCACTCGATGCGGATGATGTAACGCGTTTGAAAGAATTGCTCAGCGACCTTTCCGAGCCGGATATCGCCGAACTGTTTCACAAGATCGACCGCGAAGCGCGTCAGATATTCCTCGACAAATATTCGGACCTTATCGACCCGCTGGTGTACTCGCACCTCGATTACGAGTTGCGCGAGGCGATCCTTTCCGACATGCCGCCGCAAGCCGTGGCAAAGATTTTGTCCGAACTGGATTCAGACGACGCGCTCGACCTGATCCTCGATCTGGACCCTGTGTTCCAGAAAGAAGTTTTGCGCTTCCTCTCCGCCAAGAACAGGCTCGCGCTGGAAGAAGGTCTTAGCTATCCGGAAGAATCCGCAGGCCGTCTGATGCAACGGGAATACGTGGCCATTCCGCAATTCTGGACGGTGGGAAAAACCATCGATTACCTGCGCGCCGCCGCCGATGAAATTCCGGATGATTTCTACGACCTGATCGTGATCGACCCCTATTATCACGTGGTTGGAGAAATCCCGCTCAACAAACTTGTCCGTGCCAAGCGTTCGGAAAAAATCAACGAGATTGCGCGCGAAGACATACACACCATTCCGGCCACGATGGACCAGGAAGAGGTTGCGCACATCTTCCGCCGCGAAGACCTTGGCTCCGCCCCTGTCGTGGACGAAGACGGACGCCTGGTCGGCGTTATCACCATCGACGACGTTATCGACGTTATCGACGAAGAAGCGCAGGAAGACATCCTGAAACTCGCCGGCGTTGAGGAAAGCGACTTGTACCGCGCGGTGCTTTCCACGAGCGGGTCGCGCTTCAAATGGCTGTTCGTCAATTTGATCACAGCGTTTATTGCCGCCAGCGTGGTTTCCTTTTTTGGCGCCACTATCGAAAAGGTTGTCGCCCTCGCCGCATTGATGCCCATCGTCGCGGGTATGGGCGGAAATGCGGGCACGCAGGCACTCGCCGTTGCCGTCCGCGCCATCGCCATGCGCGAGCTTTCGGATTCCAACGCCGTTCGCGCCATCGCCAAGGAAGGCATTGTCGGTTTCATCAACGGCTGCCTGTTCGCCATACTCGTGGGCAGCATTGCCGCTTTATGGTTCCAGAACTGGGCGCTTGGCGGGGTTATCGCCATGGCGCTTGTTATCAACCTGATCTGTGCGGGTCTGTTTGGAGCGGGAATTCCCATTCTTTTGAACAAGTTCGGGCAAGACCCCGCCATTTCCTCCTCGATTTTCCTGACCGCTATCACCGACACGGTCGGATTCTTCGCATTTTTGGGACTGGCAACGCTGGTCCTGCTATAAGGGATCTGGACTTTTCAGGCGTAAATCCTTAAGAAATGCGTCATGATCTCGCCATCATTTCTGGCGAAAAGAACAAGCGCGGGCAAAGAGTTACAGTTAGTTACATGGCAAAGACCAGTAAAAAGAAATCAAAAGCCAAGAAGAAAGACAACGGCGGCATGGGCACATTCATAGGCGGAGCAATCAAGTGGATGTTCGTGCTGGGCCTGTGGTTCGCACTGATCCTCGGCCTCACGCTCGCATGGTTCGCGCGCGAACTTCCCGATATCACCGAGCAGATGATTTTCGAACGCCGCCCGACGATAACGATCCTTGCCAATGACGGCACGGTGATCGACCGCTACGGCGATATCAAAGGCGAAACGGTAAACGTGAAGGAATTGCCCAAGCATGTGACCGAAGCGATCCTCGCCACCGAAGACAGACGCTTCTATTACCATTTCGGGATCGACCCGCTCGGTATTATCCGTGCGTTTGGCGTGAACATTGTGCGCGGCGGTTTCGTGCAGGGCGGATCGACCATCACACAGCAGCTTGCCAAAAACCTGTTCCTTTCACGTGAGCGCACGCTGAAACGTAAAATCCAGGAAGCCATGCTTGCCGTGTGGCTGGAAACAAAACTGACCAAAGACGAAATCCTTAGCGCCTACCTTAACCGCGTCTATCTGGGTTCGGGCGCTTACGGTATCGATGCAGCGGCACGCGTTTATTACAACAAGTCCGCCAAGCAACTGACGATACGCGAGGCCGCAACGATTGCTGGCCTTTTGAAAGCGCCGTCGCGCTATTCGCCGTCGAGCAACCCCAGCCTGTCCGCCCAGCGCACACGCGTTGTTCTGGCCGCAATGAAAGATGCTGGCTTCCTCGACGATGGCGAATTCAAAAAGCTCGACAACATGCCGCCCGCGCCGCCGCGCAAACCATCCTCCGGTGACACGATCCGTTACTTCACGGATTACATCGTGACGCAAGTAGAAGCCGTGATGGGCCTTCCCGAAGAAGATATCGTGGTGCAAACCACGCTGGATAAAGACGTGCAGGCAACGGCCGAAGCCGCGATCACCAAAGCCGTGCTAACCTATGGTGAAAGCTACAAGCTCACACAAGGCGCTGCCGTTGTGATGACACTGGACGGCGCCGTCGTCGCCATGGTCGGCGGACGCGATTACGGTCTTAGCGAATATAACCGCGTGACAAACGCGCTGCGTTCCCCAGGTTCGTCGTTCAAGCCGATCGTTTACCTGAGCGCGCTGGAGCATGGATGGAATCCGAATTCCACCATCATGGATGCGCCGATCTCGATCAACGGTTACACACCGCAAAACTACGGCCACGAATATTACGGCGAAGTGACGCTGACGCAGGCGCTTACCCGCTCGCTCAACACCATCTCGGTGCAGTTGATGCAGGATGTCGGACCGCAGGAAGTGATCGGCCTTTCCCGCCGCCTTGGTATCACGGCGGAGCTGGAGCCGAACCTGTCGCTCGCACTCGGCGCATCGGGCGTTCCGATGATGGAAATGGCAACGGCCTATGCCACGATTGGCCGCGGCGGTGTTGCGGTGGAACCCTTTGCCATCGTGTCCATCAAGAACAGCAAAGGCGAAACCGTCTACGAACAGCCGAGCGAACGTTCAGCGCGTCAGGTTGTCTCGCGCGGCCTCGTCTACCAGATCACGGGCATGATGCAATCGGTTGTACAGCAAGGAACGGGCACAGCAGCGCAAGGCCCATGGATGGCGGCCGGTAAAACCGGAACGTCACAGGAATTCCGCGATGCATGGTTCATCGGATTCACCAACAGTTATGTTGGCGCGGTGTGGGTCGGCAACGACGACAACTCGCCCATGAAACGCGTGACAGGCGGCATGGTCCCTGCCCCTGTGTGGCGCGAGATCATGACGACGGCGATGACGAAACCGGCGAAGAAGTATTACAGCATCACGAACGTGTCTTCCGAATTCAGCTTCCAGGATCTTCTGGGGCGCCTGATAGGCAGCGGCGACAACGGTGCCAACCCGATGCAGCAACAGGCACCGGATATCAAAGGCACGCCGACAGATACGGCGCCGATCGGCAGCGAAACCTACAAGATGCGCTATAACGACTAAGGCGCATGTAGAGCCATTATCACAATCGCCCCGCAGCCGTTAAGCTACGGGGCGATCGCGTCAGGATCGGTGGCAAAGCCCTTACCTACCTTGAAGGTAGGATCTGCGTTTAAACGCGGACAGACTCGTTCACCAACGAATGTTCGCGGCGGAAGGCTGCGAATTTATCTTCTCCACTGATATCCCAATGCTGTTTCATTTCGATGGAAGACGCGCAGGGACCGCCGACATCCCATCCGGACCGCATGAGGCTACGATCAACATGCTCCAGATAGGATTCGGGGAACGCCCTTCTCGGCGCTCTCAGCCCCATATCCGCCAGCGTTTTCGACACGATGGCATCGTTCAGATCCATCATGTCGGATGTAAACTGGATGGCGGACAGGATTTTGATTTCCATGCGGCTGTTCGGCACAAGGCGAAGATGGCGCATAAAGCGTGCGTATATTTCCAGTTCCATCGCGTCGCGTGTGCTCGCTGGCGGTATTGGCAGCAAAATATTATCAGTGGCATTCGATGTGAGGGTAGACGAAGGCGCAAGCTTGTTGTCGTTGGCTTTAAGCGTATTCGTTGTTTCAACCGTGATCTGGTGTGTCATGGCAAACCTCCTTGTTTCCCGTTCACTTCGACTCTGGTTTGCAAACATTAATGGAATCTTAAAAGTTCCGAGCTGTCGCTCCTACCCCTGTGTATAATCTGTTAGCAAGATTTACTAACGCTTTGGAATCGCGGCGACTGCCAGCTTATCCACACGCTCGTTCTCTTCGTGACCGTCGTGCCCGCGTACCCACACGAATTTCACATTATGAACCTGAATCGCGGAATCGATTCGCTGCCAAAGATCCTGATTCTTGATTCTGTCGGGCCAACCTTTGGCTTTCCAGCCTTTCATCCATTCGGTTACACCGCGCTGGACATACTGGGAATCCGTATAGAGCGTGACCGTGCTGGGCTTCTTCAATGCCGCAAGGCCCATGATGACAGCCATCATTTCCATGCGGTTGTTGGTGGTTTCATGTTCGCCGCCGGAAATCTCTTTTTCCACGCCGTTGTAACGCAGCAGCGCTGCCCATCCGCCCGGACCGGGATTGCCGGAACACGCGCCGTCGGTGAAAATCTCCACCGTCATGGAATGATGTATCCTGTCAGTTGAAAATGGCGCAGGCGTTTTTCAAAAACCATCGGATCGTGCGGTTTCATGAAATCATCCGGTTTCCATTTCAGCTTTTCCTCGATCCGCGAAAGCAGGAAACGCAGAGCGGCAGCGCGCAAAAGCACGGCCATGGAACGCTGCTCGTCCGGCGAGAGCGGACGCATGGATTGATAACCGCGCATGAGTGCATCCATACGGTCTTTGCGGAATTCATTGTTTTCATCGAACGACCATGCGTTGACGGCGATGGCGAGATCATAGGCAAAAATATCGGTGCATACGAAATGGAAGTCGATCACACCTGTGACTTCGTCCCCATCGAAGAAAACATTGTCCGGGAAATAATCCGCGTGAATTGCGCCTGCCGGTAAATCCTTGGGCCAGTGGGAGCCCACATAATCATATTCATCGGCCGCGAACTTATAAAGTCCGTCGGCAATCCGGTTCATGTCCGGCCCTATCATCGTAAGCCAGTCCTGCCACCTGCGCGGGCCGAAATGGTTGGGCGATGTCGCCTTATAATATTGGGCGGCCATATGCATGCGCGCCAGAACCTCGCCTGCGCTTTCACACATGGCAGGCGTGAGCGTGGACACGGTGGCACCTTCACCATGCAACAGCGAAAAGAGCGCCGCAGGCCGGTCATTCAATGTGGCGCTTGTGGAACCGTCCTTGCGCACGAGCGTTTTAGGGCACGGTACGCCGTGATCTTCGAGACAGATCGTGTAATTCATAAAGAATGGAATTTCTTCCGCATGCACGCGGTGCGGTTCGAACAAGGTCAGGACATAGCGCCCGGTCGTTGTGTCGACAAAATAATTCGTGTTCGACACGCCTGCCTCAATACCTTCGTGCGAAACAAGCGTTCCTATATTGTACGAGGTTAAAAACGAAGACAGGTCTTCCGCGGAAACTTTGGTGTAAACGGCCATAACACAGCATGGACAAGGGTTTAGGCTAAATCAAGCCACTTTTTCCTCGGCATCACGCAGGATGCGGGGGATATTGAAAACCACGTTTTCCTGCGTGATCGCCACTTCTTCCAGCGTTACGGCAAAACGCTCCTTCAAGGCCTCGATCACTTCGTTGATCAGAATATCCGGAGCGGAGGCACCGGCGGTAAGCCCCAGCGTGTTGATGCCGTCAAACCAGTTCCACTGGATATCCGAGGCACGCTGCACAAGCATCGCCTTTTCGCAGCCGTAGGCTACGCCGACTTCGACCAGACGGTTGGAGTTCGAAGAGTTCGGGGCACCAATAACCATCAGCGCATCACAACGCGGCGCGATGGCCTTCACCGCTTCCTGGCGATTGGTGGTGGCGTAGCAGATATCTTCCCGCCCCGGACCTATGATAGCCGGATATTTGGCCTTCAGCGCCGCCACGACATCTGCGGTATCATCGACAGACAAGGTCGTTTGCGTGCAGAAAGCAAGATTGGTATCGACAGGTATATCCAGTCTCTGCACATCCTCTACCGTTTCAACAAGGATAACGGCGTTTGCGGGCAACTGCCCCATCGTGCCGATCACTTCCGGATGGCCGGCGTGGCCGATCAGGACAACCTGACGGCCAAGCTCGTGGTGTTTCTCGGCTTCCTTGTGAACCTTGCTCACCAAAGGGCATGTCGCATCGATGAAAAACATCTCGCGGGTTTTGGCTTCGGCGGGAACGGATTTGGGCACGCCGTGGGCAGAGAAAATAACGGGGCGGCCATCATCGGGAATCTCAGAAAGCTCTTCGACAAAAACGGCACCCTGCGCGCGCAGCGAATCCACGACAAATTTGTTATGAACGATTTCATGGCGTACATAGACCGGCGCGCCGTATTTTTCGATCGCTTTTTCGACAATCTGGATGGCACGGTCCACGCCAGCGCAAAAGCCGCGCGGCGCAGAAAGCAGAAGTGTTAACGGCCGTTTTTCCATAGACGCTTATATAGCGGAGCGGGCCTGCAAAATCCATGGCTAAATCCATTAAAAGCCAGCCTTGTCAGGGGCGGATGCTTGGCCTATCCTCTCTTCCATGAAATTCGCCCCGACATTTCTGGTACTTGCTTCCCTGGTCGCCCTTTCCGGCTGTTCGACCTTCGAAGGTTTGAAGAACGATCTTTCCAGCGGATACGACTCGCTGGCCACCTCCGTCGCCAGCATCAGCGACCCGAAGGAAGAGAAAAAGAAACTTCCCGTGTATGACGGCAATTGCCCACCTGTGTCGGTGCGCCCCGATCTGAAACAACTGGTGGAATTCAACGATCCGGAAAAACCAACCGATGCCACCAAAACATCGGAAGTCGAAATCCGCAGCGTGCAGAACACATGCCGCCTCGAAAACGGCGGCATCGTCATGCAGATCGATATCGCGCTTTACGGCAAGACAGGACCAAAGGCGCGCGTAAAACCAAGCGACAAGCCGAGCTTTGCCTACCCGTAT
This sequence comes from Micavibrio sp., assembly GCA_030824805.1. Taxonomy (GTDB): domain Bacteria; phylum Pseudomonadota; class Alphaproteobacteria; order Micavibrionales; family Micavibrionaceae; genus Micavibrio_A. Next base: position 30,309 of record JAPJRC010000009.1, on the reverse strand, counting down.
TTCGTGGCCGTGACAGATGAGACCGGAAATGTCGTTTCCAAGGAAATCTTTGCAGCGTCCCTCGCCTATGGCGCAAACCAGAACGATCTGAACCAGACGGAAAGCGTGTTCCAAAGCATGCCGATACCGGACAAGGCCGAGGGCGAGAATTTCAGTGTGATCGTGGGATTACAATTGACGCCGGAACAGCTTGCCTACAACCAGCGTCATTTGGCCGCCGCGCCGCAGGAAACACCCAAAACGGTCAAGAATTAAGAACGAAGCCGCTTCATGAGTTTGGAGATCGCGCGGCGCAGGCTGTAAAGCCGCTCCTCCACCGATGCGAACATCGAAACGCTCTTGCCCCTTTTCTCGATCACATCCCATGTTTCCATGATGCCGAAATAAACATGGTACGGCGTGGTGCCGGGCATGTAATCGGCAGCGGGCGTCAAATCGCGGGTCAGCCATTCCGTCCAGAATCCGCGTTCCTGCATATATTTCGATTCAAACACATCGACCATATCGGACACACGGTCTTTGATAGCCTGACGGTCGCGCGCGGCGTTCAGCATCAGCGCGTTGGCCTTGAGCGCCTCGCAGAACGGCCAGATCCGCTTCGTGTCGGCCAGAACCGCGCCTTTGGGTGACAGGGTATCGTAGATACCGCCATAAACATCATCCCAGCCGTAACGGTTCGCCCAATCCAAAAGAACGGCGCAGGTGCCATCGTGAAGCGCAGGATCGTTCTTGTGTTCGGCGTGTTTTTTCAAAAGCCAGACCCATTCGAAATAATGGCCCGGCTCCAGACGGTCACCCTGCTCGAAATGCGGATGCAGTGCGTCGCTGAAAAATTCCGTCAGTGTCTGTTCCTGCGCGTTGAAAAAATACGTCCGGAACAGGACGACCATTTCGTCCGCCATTTTTTCGTAAATTTCATCGCCCCAGACTTCGGAAGCGAACAGGCAGGCCTCGAACAAATGCATGTGCGGATTCTGGCGGCGCATCTGCGGCAAAGGCCGTCCACGCATATCCAGCGCTTCGGCAAAGCCCGGCAGCTCCTCGAGACGAAAACGCGTGTCGATCAGTTCTAACACCTGACGCGCAGCGGTGCGGGCGCGCTCGTCTCCCGTGGCGCGGTAATAATGCGAGAAGGAAAAGATCACAAAGCTCAGCGCATACAGATCACAGGTGCGGTCTTTGATCGCCCCGTTATCTTCCAGCGAAAAATACCATAACCCCGTGTCAGGATCGTGGTAATGCGCCAAAATGAATTCAAACTGTGCTTTAATATTTTTAAATAAAGCCTTGTTTTGAATATAGGAAGCATGGCTGTAAATCGAAAGTTGCCTGCATTGTGTCACGAGCCGCCGCTGCCCTGTGAAAACCGGTTTGAAACCTTTGCCCAGCCGCTCGTAAAAACCGCCGGCCGGATCGGAGAACGCGCCATACCATTTTGGCACCCAGCGCAGCAGCAGGCGGTTTTTAAGCGATCGGATTGTCGAATGAATACCGGAAGCCATTGGGAAAAGTATCGGTTGAAAGTTCGCGTTGAGAAGGCATGATAATGACAACGCTCTCAAATGGAAAGCCATATGAAAACGACTGTTTACACCCATGAATCCGGCCTTTACCACGATACGGGGTTTTCGCATCCCGAACGGGCCGACCGCCTGAAGGTTATTCATCAATTGCTTTCGGAAGCGCCTTTTTCAGACCTGCCACGCGGCGAAGTGCGCACCGCCACCGAAGAACAGATTATGGCGGCCCACCCTTTCAGTTATATCGAAAATGTTCGAGACAACATCCCCGATCACGGCCACAACCAGATTGATTCCGACACGATCGTGTCACCCGGGTCACTGGACGCCGCGCTGTATGCGGCCGGTGCGGCCTGCTCGGCAGTCGATGACATAGCTGCGGGTAAAACCACGCGCGCCTTCAGCGCCATGCGCCCGCCCGGCCATCACGCCGAACCCGCGGTCTCCATGGGGTTTTGCCTGTTCAACAGCGTGTTCATCGCCGCCCGTCACGCCCAGATAACACACGGTTTTAAAAAAGTGGCTATCGTCGATTTTGACGTCCATCACGGCAACGGCACCGATTCCATGACACGCAGACACGACGGCACCATCCTGTTTATATCCACGCATCAATATCCGTTGTGGCCGATGACAGGTCTGGAAGACGACAATGAAGAGAGTGTCATGAACTTCACCCTACCTCCTGAATCAGGTTCGGAAAAATTCAGAACACTTTATAATGCAAAGGTTTTTCCTGCATTGAGACGTTTTGCACCTGAGCTTCTGATGCTCTCCGCAGGGTTCGATGCGCACAAGGACGACCCCCTCGCCCAGATCAATCTGGTGGAAGAGGATTTCGCATGGGTTACGGCAGAATTGGTGAAGATAGCCGACGAGACGGCGCAAGGCCGTGTCGTTTCCGTGCTGGAGGGGGGCTATAATCTGGCTGCCCTGAAAACCAGCGTCGCCTCACATCTGAGGGCGCTGGCGGGGATTTAGTTAACGCCTTAGTTGGCGTGCTGGCGGCGCATAATCTCGCGGTTGACGGACTCTTCGCGCTTTTCCGCCTCGTGACGGTTCAGCCGCCATGTGTACATCGTCATCGTGTTAAGGGGTCTAGCCTGTTCTTGTGTTTGTTGTGCCATGGTCGTGCTCCTTCCGTGGTTCTTATGTATATTAATGATTATACCCCTGAATCGCCCCGGATTGTTTTGCAAAGACCTTGGCCCTGCCTTGCACATTTGGCGTAACTGACATATGATCCGGCCCTGCATAATAGGGGCTGGTTAGAGGATTCTTCAGGATATGGCGCAAGCGCAACCCATTGATAATATTAGCTTTGAGAAAGCGCTTGGCGAGCTGGAAGAGATTGTGCGCGCCCTGGAATCCGGCAAAGCACCGCTTGAAGAGTCGATCGCGTCCTATGAACGCGGCATTGCACTAAAAACCTATTGTGAAAAAAAGCTGGCCGAAGCCCGCCTCAAAATCGAAAAAATCAGCCTCTCCCCCGACGGCACACCGCGGGCCGAGGCCTTTGACCCCCAAGAATAGAAATCCGGAGAACGCAAGAGAATGGCCCCATCACCTAGAGAGGCGTCACAGACGCTGCAAGAAGCGCTGGAAGAATGTGTTGTCGGCGTCAACAAGACGATCTCGCGTTTGCTCCCTGAAACGGATCTTGCCGAACAGCGCCTTTACGATGCCATGCGCCACGGCGTTCTTTCCGGCGGTAAACGTCTGCGCCCGTTCATGGTGATGCAGTCGGCAAAGCTTTTCAATGTCGATCCGGCCCGCGCGCGCAGAACCGCCGCCGCCGTGGAATTCCTGCACTGCTATTCGCTTGTACACGACGACCTTCCCGCAATGGACAATTCCGATCTGCGCCGCGGCGTTCCGACCGTGCACATCCGTTACGATGAAGCGACAGCCATTCTCGCAGGCGATGCTTTGCTTACGCTCGCGTTCGAAGTTCTGTCCGATCGCGACACGCACCCTGATCCTTACGTGCGCGTCGAACTGGTGCGCAAGCTTGCTGAAGCTTCGGGCCCGCAAGGTATGGTCGGCGGCCAGATGCTCGACCTTATCGGTGAAAACGAAGAATTCGACTATGGCACCATTTCCCGCATGCAGCGTATGAAAACCGGAAAGTTGATGGCTTTCGCCTGTGAATCCGGTGCCATCCTCGGCAAGGCGGATGAAGTGCACAAGAAAGCGCTGTGCGCTTATGCATATGATCTCGGCCTCGCCTTCCAGGTAACCGACGACATTCTCGACGTGGAAGAACCTTCCGCGATGACGGGCAAGCCCGCCAATCAGGATGAAAAAGCAGGCAAGTCGACATTCGTTTCGACGATGGGTAAGGAGCAGGCAAGACAGCGCGCCGAAATGCTGGTCGCACAAGCCTGCCGTCACCTGAATGTGTTCGAAGGCCGTGCCGACACGCTGAAAGAACTCGCCCACTACGTTCTGCAAAGACGTTCCTAAGATGCAGTTTATCGTCATAGGAAAAGACGGAACGGACGAAGGCGCATTGGAGCGTCGCATGGCCGCGCGCGATGCGCATTTGAAAACCTGCGCGGATTCCGTTGCCAGCGGCAACCAGCTGATCGGCGCCGCCATGATGAACGACGAAGGCAAGATGTATGGATCGGTCATGGTCATGGATTTTCCGGACCGCGCCGCTCTGGATGAATGGTTAAAACGGGAACCTTATATCTCCGGAAAAGTTTGGGAGAGCGTAGAGGTTATTCCCTGTAAGGTGCCGGACACGTTCGCGCATTGTTTTCCTAAAAAATAGCCCCGATTTTTATAGCATCGGGCCAGAGGATTGTTTAAAAAGGCCCAATGAAACAAGCCCCCGAAAAAGCGCATGAAGCGGCGGACAGCCGCACCCCTGCCCTCGACCGGATCAACGATCCGGCGGATCTGCGCGGGCTTGATATCGAAACATTGAAACAGGTGACGGACGAGTTGCGCCTCGAAATGGTGGACGCCGTTTCCGTCACGGGCGGACATCTGGGTGCAGGCCTCGGTGTTGTCGAGCTGACGGTCGCCATTCACGCCGTGTTCAACACACCGCATGACAGACTGATCTGGGATGTCGGGCATCAGGCATACCCGCATAAAATTCTGACCGGGCGCAGAGACCGCATTCGCACGCTGCGCCAAGGCGGCGGATTGTCGGGCTTCACCAAGCGTTCGGAAAGCGCATACGACCCGTTCGGTGCGGCGCATTCTTCCACCTCCATTTCCGCCGGTCTCGGCATGGCGGCTGCGCGTGATCTCGCCGGGGGTGACAACCACGTGATTGCCGTGATCGGTGACGGCGCGATGTCTGCGGGCATGGCGTATGAAGCGATGAACAACGCCGGCACGATGAAGTCGAAGATGATCGTGATCCTCAACGATAACAACATGTCGATCGCACCGCCCGTCGGCGCGATGAGCAAATATTTAACAGGCCTCGTATCGAGCAAGCCTTATCTCGGTGCGCGTGACGCGGCGAAAAAAGTTGCGAACATGCTGCCCACGCCCATCAAGAACGCAGCCAGGCGCGCGGAAGAAACGGCACGCGCGGCGCTCGGCGGCGGCACGATGTTCGAAGAGATGGGCTTTTATTATATCGGCCCAGTCGACGGTCACAATCTGGAACAGCTTGTTTCCATTCTAACCAACATGCGCGACAACCATCCCGAAGGCCCCGTGCTGATCCACGCGATCACGAAAAAGGGCAAAGGATACGCACCGGCTGAATCCTCCGCCGACAAGATGCACGGCGTGACGAAATTCGATGTTGTTACGGGCGATCAGTACAAGGCGAAATCCAACGCGCCTGCCTACACGAAAGTCTTCGCGCAATCGCTGATCAAGGAAGCGAAGAAAGACGACAAGATTGTCGCCATCACAGCCGCCATGCCATCGGGCACCGGCCTCGATCTTTTCGGGTTCGAATTCCCCGAGCGCACGTTCGATGTCGGTATCGCCGAACAACACGCGGTGACGTTTGCGGCAGGCATGGCAACCGAAGGCTACAAACCTTTCGCCGTAATTTATTCCACCTTCATTCAGCGCGCGTACGACCAGATTGTGCACGATGTGGCAATCCAGAATCTTCCTGTGCGCTTCGCGATGGACCGTGCGGGCCTTGTCGGTGCGGACGGCGCAACGCATGCGGGCTCTTTCGATATCGCCTATCTCGGGTGCCTGCCGCACATGGTGTTGATGGCGCCGGGCGATGAGGCCGAACTGATGCACATGGTGGCAACGGCCTCCGCGTATGACGAAGGCCCTATTGCATTCCGTTACCCGCGCGGCGAAGGAATGGGCGTGGAATTGCCTGAGCAAGGTTCGATCCTCGAAATCGGTAAAGGCCGCATCGTGCGCGAAGGCACCGATGTCGCCATACTTTCCTACGGCACGCGCCTTGGTGAGGCCCTGCTCGCCGCCGACCTGCTGGCACAGAAAGGCGTTTCCGCCACAGTCGCCGATGCCCGCTTTGCCAAGCCGCTGGATGAGGCGTTGGTCCGCAATCTTGCCGGAAACCACCGTGCGGTCTTTACCATTGAAGAAGGCTCCAGCAACGGGTTTGGCGCCTTCGTCCTGCAGTTTATGGCCCGGGACGGCCTGCTGGACGGCGGCAAGACATTGGTCCGCACCCTGCACCTTCCGGACCTCTTTCAGGACCATGATTCCCCGCAAAAACAATATGATATGGCCGGCTTGAATGCCGCCCAAATCGTCCGCTCCGTAATTTCCTGCTTGCAAGGCTGATATTTTACATATACCTTTGCCGCTTGCAGGGTGGATGCATGTATATTGAACGCGATAATTTCCAGATAGACGATCAGGCCTTTGTGCCCGATATGCTCGTGTCCGATCTTGATGGGACCCTGACCCATGTCAGCCGCGCCACCGCAAAACTTGCTTCTGTCAGTGACCGCTGGGACCTCAGTATCTCACAAGCTCTCGCCTGGACCTATAAACGCGCGGCGCAAGCTTGCCGTGCCGTGGGCGTCAGCGACACGAAAATGGACCGGATTAAAAACGGCATCGTCAATACGCTCACCAGCGAGCAGGAAGACACGTTCTTCGTTCTCTGTGCCGCTGCCAACAGCAATATTCCCTGCGCCATCGTGAGCAATGGCCCGCAAAAATGGGGAAAGCTGGTTTTAAAATCACTTAAACTGGATGAGTTTTTTCAAAAAGCGGTGTTTCGCGAACAGATGGCCTATATTAAGCCCGATCCGCGCAGCCTGGAAGTTGTAATGCAATTCAAACTGTCCGCACCGGATCGCGTGCCGAATGTTTGGGTTTATGGCGACCGCGCCACCGACGTCGCACTGGCGGTGAACGCAAACCGTGTCATGCCGTACCATTTTATTCCCGTAGCGGTTAAAGGCACGAACGCAGCCGACGCCATCGAAAAAATGAACCGTGAAAAAATTTGCGAGGGAATCATTTTCAGCTCGCAATTCACCATGGCTTGCAGCCTTTCCCCGAAAATGGATAAAGACTTTCAAAAATACGTCGACGAGCGGGCGAAAGAACCCATTATCGTGAAAGAACCGCACATAAATCGCTCTATTCTGCCTGCAGCGATTGATTCCCCGCGCTTGCCATAGTTTACTAGCCCTATGAACGCCCTGACGAAACCGACCATTGTGTTGTTCGATATGGATGGCACAACCGTACGCCACATTCACCCGAGATTGCTGGGTGTGCTGGAATTCATTGACGATGCGGGTTTCAAGGCCGCGTCATGGTTTCACCGGAAAAAACCGCATCCCGATTTCAGCCCCGACGAAGGAAAAAAACCACGCCTGCTCGTACACCGGGCGTTGCATAAATTCCGCCGCAAGGAAGTCGACCAGATCGTCCAGCCCTGTCCCGGCATTTACACATTGCTGAACATGCTGCGCGACGCCGGCATTCCGATGGGGATTGTCAGCAACGGCCTCGGAAAAGGTTACGGTCACGACATACTGACAAAGTTCAATCTTGCAGAATTTTTTCAGGCACAGATTTTTCGCGAAGACATTCAAAGATCGAAACCGCATCCCGATCCCCTGCTTCGCGCCTTGCGTGAAATCAAGGACCCTTTGAGCGCGGACGACGTTATCTGGTATATCGGCGATCGCCACAAAGATGTGATTGCCGCGCTCGCCGCCGATGAATTGCTTCCGGCACAGGTCATACCATTGGCCTATGGCTTGAAATCGGCCGTCGGTATTCTCGAGAAAGGTCTTTCACCAGACCTTATCATCATGAACTATACGGATTTCGCCGCGCGCAGTTATCCGGTTATCACGGCTTTATCACGGGAACATTGATATCATAGGCCTGCACAGGTCCCAGACGGGTCATGGTGTCTGCCTTTTTTACATGCGGTGCCACGGCCTGTATCAGTGCGCGGCCCTCACCCGGATAGGCACCGAGGCCGATCTGCGAACCCAGCATATGCAGTATCTCTTCAAACGGAGAAAGCGGTTCCGGAATGATGCGTATATCCAGCTTCGACCTGTCCGTGAGGCCGATCTGCAGGGCCGCATAATCAAGCGCGGCATCGAGACCGCCGAGTTTGTCGACCAGCCCGTTTTCCTTCGCCTGCGTTCCCGTCCAGGCTCTGCCTTTGGCGATGGCGCGAACCTTTTCACTCGGCAGTTTGCGTCCTTCGGCGACACGTTCGATAAAGGATGCGTAGGTGTCATCGATCGCTGTGTTGAGGCTCGCGCGTTCGCTTTCGCTCATCGGTGCGTTGATAGACCACATGCGTGCGTTTTCACCCCATTTGAGGGAGTCCCAGTTTACGCCGACTTTCTTCCAAAGATTGCTCAACTCGAATTTGCCCATGATTACACCGATAGAGCCGGTGAGCGTCGACGGCATCGCAAAGATATGGTCGGCATCCACCGAAACCCAGTAACCACCGCTTGCCGCCACTGGCCCCATGGAAACGATAACCTGTTTGCCTTTGGATTTCGCGTAAACGAGCGAACGGCGAATGGTTTCCGATGCGGAAGGCGACCCGCCAGGGCTGTCTACACGCGCGACAATAACACGGATCGATTCATCGTCTGCCGCTTCCATGATCGCGTTTGCGATATAATCGCCCGTTGCATAACCCGGCTCGGGATCGCTGCCCGGTACGATTTCGCCGGCGATACGCACCAGCGCCGTGTTGGCATTCGGGTTACGCTCTTTGGAGCCGAGCATGGCGTCGTAATATTCTTCGGCGAGAACGATCGGAGGCTTATCGCCGTCCTTTTTGCCCGTGATTTCCATGCGCGTTTCACGGATAAGAACGTCGGCATAATCCAGCCTGTCGATGATACCTGCCTGCAACGCATCCTTGCCCGTCAAAAGCCCTTTATCGATCTGCGCCTGTAACTTCAGTGTCGTGATCTTACGGTCTTCGGCAATATCGGTAAGGATCTGCGCCGACAAATCGTCAAGGATGGATTGCATCGACTGGCGGTTCGGTTCGCTCATATGCGAATTTGTAAAGCTCTCCATCGCCGATTTGTATTCCTCGCGATGAAGGAATTGCGGATTGGCGCCTATTTTATCAAGCGCGTCTTTCGCGAACGGCATTTCCAGAGACAGACCTGTCATCGAAACCATGCCGATGGGCTGCATCCATATCTTGTCGAACGATGACGCCAGATAATACGCGCCGATACCGCTGCCGAGATCGGCAAAGGATGCGGTGTAGATATACGCGAATTTTCCGGATGCGCGGAAACGTTTGACCGCGGTGCGCAGTTCCTGAATATGCGCGAGTTCCATGCCCGCGTTGTCGAGGCTGACCACCAGCCCGCGCACGCGCTTGTCGTTTCGCGCACGGTCCAGCGTTTCGATCAGATCACCTATTGTGATACCTGCGTCGGCCAATGGATCGGCAAAGGAGCGCGCATGTTCCGTCTCCCCGATCGGGTCGGTAACGTTGAGCACGAGGATCATGTCTTCGGGCAGACGTTTCGAACCGCCAAAAACCATACCGACGACAATGCCCACAAAAATCGAGAACAAGAACACCCCGCCGATAAAAAGCGACATGCGTCTGAGGATTTTTCCGGTAAAAGCCAAAACCCCGTGTCTGGATTTTACCTTTGGCGTATCGCCGCTTTTGCTGGCTTTGTAGAAGAAGGAACCCGGGCGGCGTCTGCTCATTTCAATATCCTTGGTGAATAGGCCGGTATTTTACGCCCCTTCCACACAAAGTCACGCGGGTTTTTGGAACCCTTCTCTTTTTGCGAAGGTTGGTTGAACACAATAGGAGACATATCATGGAAAGAGGCAGCAAAGACGCCTACACCGACAAACAACAACGTCAGGCCGAACATATCGAAGAAGGGTATGAAGACCGCGGCGTTTCCCCCGAAGAAGCAGAAAGCCGCGCATGGGCGACGGTCAACAAGCAGGATGGCGGCGGCAAGAAATCAGGTTCCGGCCGCGGCAAAAAAACCAACAAGGCACCAAGCCGCAAAGGCGGTAAAAAAGGCGGAAAAGCATCTGCCAAATCCTCGGCCGCAAAAAAGACGACCAAGAAATCCGCAGCGAAAAAACCCGCAGCGAAAAAGGCCAGTGCCAAGAAAAAGCCAGGCCCAAAGAAAACGAGCGCCAAAAAGACGGTGAAAAAATCCGTAAAAAAGACCGTTAAAAAGAAAAGCGCCACAAAGAAAAAGGCAGCACGCAAATGACCGTGAAATTTGAAAACCCGATAGGCGGCGTCTTGTTCAGAAAAAGAGCCATGTTGGCACGGCGCATATTCATGCTAAGCCAGCATCGCGTGCACAAGGAATTCGTGAAGGGCTGCTAATTGCAGAAACTGTCCACAATTTTACAATCGTGCGCGTGTTTACCGCAATTTTCGCTAGCGCGTTTTACAGCATCTTTTTCGTTTTCGGCAGACCCAGTACCCCATGCGCCATTTTGCTTGGTTTTTATGCGTGGTGAAAGGGCAAGAGCAAGGCAGTTGGAATGTGCCGATGTTTTAACAACACAATCAGTGGCGCCGCTTTCAGCACAACGCCGCACAGCATCAGACACAGCATCTTCCTTATTATGATATCCTTTGCTACTCCCCCACGCCGAGGTATCTGTTGATACGGCTAATGCACCGTACTTTGGATTTTCCACAAGATCTACAACTGCCTTGCCGCTGTTTCCGTCACCGACATAAGGACGATCATCGCGCTTAAGAAAATCAATACTTTCACGCTCCATCCAAAAAATACCCGCCATAATTAACAAAAATGGCAGAAGACGCAGCATAGCTATATCCCCTTCGCAACTTCCGCGGCGATTTCATCCATGATCGCGGCAAGGTCGAAATCCAGCTCGGAGACGCCGCCCACATCGTGCGTGGTCAGCGTCACCTCCACACGGTTATAAACATTGAGCCATTCAGGATGGTGGCTCATCTCGTCCGCCTCGACCGCGACATCTTCCATGAAAGTCCATGCGTGGCGGAAATCGACGAACTTGAATTTCTTGAAGATAGCATCGCGCCCTTCGACGCGTGTCCAACCATCCAATTCCTTCAGTCCTTCTGCGATTTCGGCATCGGTAAGTTTTTGTGTCATAGGAAGCCTTATAGATTTTGTGCTTTGTGGCGCAACCAGTGATCGGCAAGAACGCATGCCATCATCGCCTCGCACACCGGCGTTCCGCGCAAGCCGACACACGGGTCGTGACGGCCTTTGGTCATGATCTCGGTTTCATTGCCTTCACGGTCAATCGTCTGCACCGGTGTAAGAATAGAGCTGGTTGGTTTAAACGCAACGCGCACGACAATATCCTGCCCCGATGAAATGCCGCCGAGAATACCGCCCGCATTGTTGGATAAAAACACGGGCTTGCCGTCTTCGCCGATACGGATCTGGTCGGCATTATCCTCACCGCCCAAAAGCGCGGAATCAAAACCCGCGCCGATTTCCACGGCTTTGGTCGCGTTGATCGACATCATCGCCTTGGCGAGGTCTGCGTCTAGCTTGTCATACACAGGGGCGCCCAGACCGGCCGGAATGCCGGAGGCCACAATTTCAACGATGGCACCCGCAGAAGAGCCCGACTTGCGCTTGTCGTCGAGGAATTGTTCGAACACCGGAACAGAGGCTGCATCGGGCGTCCAGAACGGGTTCTGGTCCACCTCGTCCCAATTCCAGTTGTCGCGGTTGATCTTGTACGGGCCGATCTGTACCACGGCGCCGCGAATGGAGACTTTGTCGCCCAAAGCATTTGACAGGATTTTTCGCGCCACGGCACCCGCGGCCACACGCATCGCCGTTTCGCGCGCGGAGGAACGACCGCCGCCGCGATAATCACGGATTCCGTACTTTGCATCGTACGTAAAGTCGGCATGACCGGGGCGGAATTTGGCGGCGATATCGCCGTAGTCTTTCGAACGCTGGTCGACATTTTCGATGAAAAGGCCAATCGGCGTGCCGGTGGTCTTGCCCTCGAACACACCCGAAAGAATTTTCACCTCGTCCGGCTCTTGCCGCTGCGTGGTGTGGCGCGACTGGCCGGGTTTGCGGCGGTCGAGATATTTCTGGATATCGGCCTCGGTCAAATCGATGCGCGGCGGCACGCCGTCAACAATACAGCCGATGGCAGGACCGTGGCTTTCGCCAAAAGTCTGGTATTGGAAAAGTGTTCCGAAACGATTTCCTGACATTACTTCAGCGCAGCCCCGAGCAGATTCTGTTTCATATTTTCTTCGCAGGGCTCGCCCTTCATGCTTTGCTCTGCGCTGCCCATGGCAGCTCCATGCAACAAACCGACAAAGGCCCATTGGTAATCGTTAAAGCTGGTTTGCTTTGCGCGCAATCCCTGCATCAGCGGCATGTAAAATTTTTCTTCCCAATCGAGGCCGCAATGCGCGGCAAAACCAGCCAGCGTCCCCCGGACGATCACGAACTCCATCAAATCATACGGGACGAGCGGATATTTCAATGTTTTCGCGCGTTCTTCGCCTATCAGTTCATCGTTGCCGATTTTGGCATTCGGCATGTATGCATGCACCTGACGGCCTATTTCGTCAATTTGTTCATGCGTAAGCCGTGATGAATCTTTCGGATTGTCTTGCGCCTTACCCTCGACTGGCGTGACCAACACGATCAATACCAGCAATGTCGAAAGAAAATTTTTCATGCGGCCTTATTTTTTTGCGAGAGATTGAAGGCGCTTTTTTTCCGCATCGTCACAGGTTTCACCCTTTTTGGATTTTTCAGCGACAGCCATCGCCGCGCCATGCAGGACTTCGGTGTACGCGTATTGATATGGAGTCCAGTTTTTCTTGTGCTCAAGTTTTAGCGATTTCATGTAAGGCTTGTAGAAATCATCCACCCATTTAAGGCCGCACCATTTCGCAAAACCCGACATATAACCACGCGCAACGGCCATCTCACGATCTTCATATGTGGTGAGCGGATATTTCAGTTGCTTGGCATCTTCCGGTTTTACGAGGGTTTGCCCTTGCGGATTTTTTACGGTGAGAAAACCTTCGTGCGAAAGTCTGGAGAGATCTTCCACCAGCTTCTTCGGAGGTTTTCCATCGTTGGCATAAGACGCGCCCGACAGCAGGACCAGTGCGAACACAACAGCCAGGGCGCGTAGCATGTTAAGCCGCCTTGTCCGATTTCGGGGCAAGCGATTGCAAGAGTTCGGCTGTTTCGGCGGCCGTGTCCACATTGCACATGCCGACCGTGTGGTAGCCGGAATCGACGTGCAGGACCTCGCCCGTCACGCCAGAGCCGAGGTCGGACAGCAGGAAGAGACCGGAACGGCCCACATCTTCGATCGTCACGTTGCGGCGAAGCGGGCTGTTCAGCTCGTTCCATTTCAAAATGTAGCGGAAATCGCCAATGCCGCTCGCAGCCAATGTTTTGATCGGGCCGGCGGAAATCGCGTTAACGCGAATATTGCGCGGGCCAAGGTCGGCCGCCAGATAACGGACCGAGGCTTCCAATGCCGCTTTGGCGACGCCCATCACGTTGTAATGCGGCATGACTCGTTCCGCGCCGTAATAGGTCAGGGTTACGAGCGAGCCGCCTTCGGTCATCAACGGGGCGGCTTTCTGCGCCACAGCCGTGAAAGAATAAACCGAAATATCCATTGTTTTCAGGAAGTTGTCGCGCGTGGTGTCGAGATACAAACCATCCAGCTCGTTCTTGTCGGAGAACGCGATGGCGTGCACGACAAAGTCGATTTTGCCCCATTTTTTGCCAATCTCTTCAAAGACCTTGGCAACGGAATCCATATTCGTGACATCGCACGGCAGGACGATTTCCGAACCGATGGAATCTGCCAGCGGCTTCACGCGCTTTTCCAGCGCCTCGCCCTGGTATGTAAAAGCCAGTTCGGCGCCTGCATCATGGGCGGCCTTGGAAATTCCCCAGGCGATGGAACGGTCGTTCGCGACCCCCATAATTACGCCCTTCTTTCCCGCCAGCCAGTTTTTTGCCGTTTCAGTCATTCTCTTAACCTCTTGATATGATGGCTTGCATCCTACACGTTTCGGGCCTGAGGTCCAGCCCCAATGGCCGGAAATCTCCCGATTTTACCCCCCATCTTGAGGGTTTATTAACCGAAATCCCGTAAAATTTTACCTGTATTAATGGGGGTCCTTACCGCGTTATGGGTATCAAACACGACGTATTGCAAGACCTTTGCAATCTGGCCATATCACAGGTCCGCGATTTGTATCCGGCCCTGCGCCTGATGTTTATTCCCCATGGCACCGGCTTGCTCCACGAAGTTATCGCGCTCAGCGAACATGAAGTCATCCAGCACCCCGCCGGAAAAACCGCGCAAGGCATCCTCGAAAAAAACAACAACCGCGAGCTTTCCAGTTTTCTGGGACTTGCCATTCACCATAAGTCAAAATGGCTGGGGCTGAGTTCGGAAGAAAACATACTCGCCCTTTTCAACATAAACACGGATGAATTCGAAACGCCCAAAGAGGCGCGCCGTGCGATATACCATCTTGTATGGCACGCGCTCGACCTCGTCGAAATCCGCCAGCGCCCCGAATACGCGGCCAAATTCAAAACCGGTCCCATGATCCCGAAAAGATCGCCGATGAATATGGCGCGCCTTAACCTGCAGGCCGACACGTTTGCCGCCGTTATGGGCGGGCTGCTCGGTGAAGAGCACGCGCTGGACACACTCGCCAAGAAGCGTGCGATGGATTCCATCCTGCCTATTCATGCAAGACGCGCGGAAGACTATCCGTTCGTGATCGGCGTGGAATCCGCAAAATACGCGTATCAGGAGATCACGGCGGTGAAGCCCCTGCGCTCAAAATACATGATACATGCGCGTCAGCTCGCGATTGAAATAGGACGCGCCTTCGATGATAGAAGCATCCGCAGATGGTGGCAGTTTTCCGAACCTGCACAGGATATGGCATGGCGCAATCTTGCGCCTGAAACCATCTTGGGCTGCGCGGTCAACACAAGCGACGATGCGTTCGTGCGCGCAACGGGCCATCTGGTTTCAGACACATCGGGCATTGTTCCCACGCCCCTTACCAAATTGGGCAATATCTACAACGCCTATATCAACCACGAGCAAAACCAGATTTTGCACCGCGAGCTCATGGAAAAGACATTCGAGGAAGCCATCGCCCGCGGCATTCAGGAAGAAAGCGGACAGTCGCTGATCGCCGCCGCGAACGAGCAGAACGAGAATCTTGCGGAAGGAAATATTCTCGGCTGGTGCGCGAACGCGCTTCAGGCCGCCGCACGCGCTTTCGACGGCGCGCAATCCAACGGTGTATCACCCGTGCAGGCCGCACGCCTCGAATTCGAGGGCACAAAAGATGCGACGTCATGGGAATCGCTCAAAAAAATCGGCGAAACGATGGTGGAGAAAAAGCGTCAGGGGTTTGCCGTGACGCTCGGCAGCATCGCCGAGATATGCAACAACAATCCTGCTTTTGCGCCCATGCTTGGCTCGATACGCGTCACAATGAAAGACCCGGGCTATATCAAGAAACTGGAAGCCGCGAACGACCTTGTTCTGCGCGGCGGACCCGCTGGACCAGCCCCTACGGCAGCACCCGCTGCGGCACCATCTGCCGCGCCCAAAGTACAGCCCGCCGCAGCGCCGAATTATTCCGCCCCTGTTTTTTCCGCGCCAGGTCTTGGTATGGGATCATCATCGTCCGCCGCCGCGCGCCATCATGCCATCATGGAAAAAATGCGCCGCGAACAACAGGGCGACGGGGATAAAAAAGGCCAATAAAAAAGGCCGCTGTTTCCAGCGGCCTTCTTCGTAATTCCAAAACTAGCTGACAATCTGCCAAGAGCCATCGGACTGCTGGCACGCCGTGCCGTAACCCGATTGCTGTTTGC
Source organism: Micavibrio sp. (assembly GCA_030824805.1). Classification (GTDB taxonomy): domain Bacteria; phylum Pseudomonadota; class Alphaproteobacteria; order Micavibrionales; family Micavibrionaceae; genus Micavibrio_A. The sequence continues at coordinate 14,447 of JAPJRC010000009.1, read as the reverse complement.
CGCCGACATAGATCGTCTGGCTGAATTCACGGCAAACGCGGCCACCGTTATCAACGCCCGAACGGGTCGGTGTGATCGTGCCGTAGTTACCGGAGTCAGGGTTGTTCCAACGGATCGTCTGACCGATCGGTGCGCTATATGCGTTTTGCGTTGCTTGTTGCGCGTAAGCCTGGTCAGCGCGGTCCAGCGAAGAGCCGATTTCAGAACCCAGAAGACCACCGAGCAGAACGCCTGCGCCTGTAGCCCACAGACGGCCCGAACCGGAACCGATTTGCGAGCCGGCCAGACCGCCGAGAACAGCACCGCCGCCCGTACCGATCAATTGTTTATTGCCCATGCCGGAGGTGGTGTTACAACCGCCGAGAGCTGCCGTGGAAATCAATGCCAGTGTTAAAATAGTTTTTTTCATGATCGCTTTAATCCTTCTCTTGCGATTCTAACCAATAGCCTTACATTAGGTTCCAATTTCGTCCAAAACAAGGTTTCCTTTGCCACAATAGAAACAAAAGTATGAACACTGTACCTGACCTTTATACGGATAATCCGTACAAAACCTTCGGTCAATGGTTGGAAGACGCGAAAGCCTCGGAAATCAACGATCCCAATGCCATGTGCCTTGCCACCGCCGACGCGCAAGGCCGTCCATCCAATCGCATGGTTTTACTTAACGGGTTGGACGAGCGCGGTTTCGTTTTCTTTACAAATGCCGAGAGCCGCAAAGGCAACGATATAGAAGCAAATCCTTATGCTGCCCTTTGCTTCCACTGGAAAAGCCTGCGCAGATCGGTGCGCATCGAAGGCCGCGTCGAACGCGTGACCGATGCAGAGTCCGACACTTATTATAATACGCGCCCCAGACAATCGCGCATCGGGGCATGGGCCTCACAACAATCACGAAGACTGCCGGAATTTTCCAACCTCGAAGACGCGGTGAAATTTTACGAAGACAAGTTCAAGGATGTGGAAGATATTCCCCGCCCCGAATACTGGCGCGGCTTCCGCGTGCTACCCGATAAAATAGAATTCTGGATCGACGGTGAGTTCCGCCTGCACCGCCGCCATGTGTTCCTGCCTGGAAAAAACGGCTGGGAAAGCCATATGATTTATCCTTAGGAGTATGTTATGAGCGAAGAAACCCTCACATTCGGAACCGATGTATCGCGTCTTCTCGATATTGTTGCCAACGCGCTGTACACCAACCGCGACGTGTTCCTGCGCGAGCTTCTTTCGAACGCCGCCGACGCGTGCGACAAGCTGCGTTACGAGAGCCTGCAGAATGAATCGCTGCTCGCGGGCGAAACGGATTTTAAAATCCGCATTACCAAAGACAACAACGAAAGCACGCTGACCCTTGCCGACAACGGCATCGGCATGAACAGGCAGGATCTGATCGACAATCTGGGCACCATCGCGCGGTCCGGCACGGCGGCCATGGTCGAAGCCGTGAAAAATTCCGGCGGTGATAAATCGCAACTCAACCTGATCGGTCAGTTCGGCGTCGGTTTCTACGCAAGTTTCATGGTTGCAGACAAGGTGAGCGTTCTGTCATGCAAAGCCGGTGACACGCAGGTGTGGCACTGGGAATCCGACGGGCGCTCCGGCTACACGGTGCGCGAAGCGACGGCGGAAGAGGCCCAATGGATTCAGGGACGCGGCACGCGCATTACATTGCATCTGAAATCAGACGCGTATGATTATCTGCTGGACGACAAGATCAGACAGATCATCCTTGCTTATTCCGATCATGTGGCCGTTCCCATCCATATCGGCGACGAAGAGCAGCCAGTCAACGCAGCCTCCGCGCTTTGGATGCGTTCGAAAAACGAGGTGACCAAGGAGCAATACACCGAGTTCTATCACCATATCGGCCATGTGTTCGACGAGCCGCTGATGACGAGCCACTGGCGCGCGGAAGGCAAAATAGAATACACGGCGCTGCTGTTCGTACCAACCATGCGCCCGTGGGATTTGTACGATCCGGGCCGCAAGCATGCAGTGCGTTTGTACGTGAAACGCGTGTTCATCACGGACCAGGTGCAAAACCTAATCTACCCTTGGCTGCGTTTCGTACGCGGCGTGATCGATTCCGAAGATTTGCCGCTGAATATCAGCCGCGAGATGCTCCAGAACAATCCTGTGGTTACGCGCATACGCTCGGGCGTGACCAAGCGCATCCTGTCCGATCTGGCGAACCTTGCCGAAAATGACGGCACCGCGTTTGAAACATTCTGGTACCAGTTCGGCATGGTGGTGAAAGAAGGGCTTTATGACGCCGTCGAACATCGCGACGAAATTTTTAAAATTGCGCGCTTCTTCTCCAGCAACGCCAACCGCACGCTGACCAGCCTCGACGCCTATATAGAACGCATGAAGCCCGAGCAGGAAGAAATCTATTACATTCTCGGTGAGAAGCTGGAGAGCATCGAACGCTCGCCGCAGCTCGAAGGGTTCAAGGCGCGCGGCCTCGAAGTCCTCTTCCTCGCCGACACGATCGACTCTTTCTGGCTGCAGCAGGTTTCGGACTACAAAGGCAAGAAATTCGTTTCCGTTACCAAAGGCTCCATCGATCTCGACAAGTTCGAGCCGAAGGAAGCTGAAAACAAGCCAGAGGCAAAGAATGAAACATCGGTCACGTCCCTGCTCGGCGTCTTGAGCGAAGAGCTGAAAAAAGATGTAAAGGCCGTGCGGATTTCCAAACGCCTGACGGACTCCCCCGTGTGCCTGATTGCCGACGATGGCGGTGTCGATATGCAGATGGAACGCGTGCTTCGCGCATCGCAGGATTACGACGGCACGCGAAACAAGAAAATTCTGGAGATCAACGAACACCACGCGCTGATCCAGAAACTTGCCGTGCTGGCGGAGGGCAACAAGGATGCGGCATCGTTAAAGGACGCCGCGCGTTTGCTCTACGATCAGGCCTGCATCATTCAGGGAGAGCCGGTGAACGACCCAAGTTCGTTCGTGAAACGTATGGCGGAATTTATGCAGCGCGGGCTGGCGGCTTAAAACATCCCCTGATGATGTCTTGCCGTCATCTCTTCGATTTCATCCTCGGAGAAATCGAAATTCTGCGCGAGTTCCTCGATCATTATTTCGCGGATCAGGGACGTCAGGTCTTCTTGCATTTCGCACCAGAGATCAAGAATAGGACGGCGGAAAAGCACGAGCACATCATCGTCGTTCGCCACTTTACGTTCTACACCGGGGGAGATTTCCTTACCGCTGCGATAGAGCGCGATGAGTTCGTACGGATCGTCTAACTCCATTTCGGCGATGGTCGCATCGTCCGGATAATCTTCCACCTCTATCGCCAGTGTCTCGCAGCATTCGGCCAGTTCTTCCGGCAGTGCAGCAAGAAGTTCTTTGGCGATGGTCTCAATATCGTCGAGGCCCGGCGGCGACGAAAAATTCATGATTATACTTTGGCTCATATCAAGGTCCCCTAACCCCTTACACGCCTGATGGATCTATTTTTCTCTGATTCCTTTTACCGTACGCCCAATTATGGCGTTCGCCAAGAGCCGATACGGAAATAGCAACAGCATCTCACCGTATGCGATGCACATTTATCTAATATTTACGCAAAATGTTTATAGTTGTATGGGGGCGTAAAACATGGGATTCTGAGGCCTATTATTGAAAGCCTATATTGAGCATGTCTTACGATTTATCGCAGGTAAAGATTCTGATTGTTGAGGACATGCACCCTATGCTGGCGCTGACAACCTCCCTGCTGAACGCTTTTGGTTTCAACAACGTCCACGGTGCCAAGAATGTGGAGGAAGGCTATCGCCTTTTCTGCCAGCATAAGCACGATCTTATCGTTACGGACTGGCTGATGGAGCCGATGGACGGGATTGACCTCGTGCGCATGGTGCGCCAGAACGCGGACTCCCCTGATCCGTTCGTGCCCATCATCCTGATGACCGGCTATTCCGACCAACCGCGCGTGGAGGCCGCCCGCGACATGGGCGTGACCGAGTTCCTGATGAAGCCCTACAGCGCGCGGGATATGTATGCCCGCATCGTGCAGATTATCGAGAAACCCCGGCAATTCGTTGATACAGGCGACTTTTTCGGCCCCGATCGCCGCCGCCGCAAGAACTTCACCTTCACAGGGCCGAACCGGCGCGGAACGGCCGACAAAAACGCGGGCGAATGGAAAGACAGCGATCCGGATTTCGATCTTGTCCTGCGCGACCTTACCGAAGAAACGAAAAAGCTGTAAGGGGAGCCCATGAAAAAGAAGCCGCCCGTTTTCAGCACACCCCGCAACCGCCTGAAAGAAAAGGTCGGCGAAGGCGGCCTGCCCTCTTACGTCATCAAAAAATGTCAGGATTTTCTCGAGAGCAATCCGGTGGATTTCGTGCCCCACGCAAGGCGTTTTCTCGAACGGCTCGAACTGTTGCGCGAGGATATAGAACGCAATCCCGGCGCATCCGCCGAACTGCGCGTCCCTGAAATCGTCAACATCATCATGCAGCTAAAATCCAACGGCAGCATGTTTCATTACCAACTAATTTCAATGACTTCGGACGTTATGCTGAGATTTCTTGAGAACGTAACAGTGCTGGACAAAGATTTCTTGGAAATCTTTATGGTTTACAACAAGGTTCTCGACATTATCGTTAACAAAAGATTAACCGGAAACGGCGGTCGCGAAGGCTATATCCTGACACAGGAATTACACAGCGCATGCCTGCGCTACTACACCAAATATGCGATCCCGCATTGATTTTTCGCGTGACACAAGCGGCAACACTTATGGTATAATTCTCTTATGGAAGCGATACCAGCACAAATAGCCATGCAGATGGCCATCACGCAAAAGAACGCGGCGATGAACATGATCAAGCAAAGCGCGCAGATGCAGCAGCAAATTGTCGACATGCTTGCTGTCGCTGCATCGGGCCGCGGCGGCAATGTGGATTTCTCCGCCTAACATTCTCTCTTAAAAATTTTAATCTAACAGGCCTGCGCTTGCGGGAAAGTTTCGAGCACCTCGTCGATGTCGGCGCTGTAGGGGTAGGATTCCTGCGCGCCTTTTTTCATGCAGCTGAGCGAGGCGGCAACCGAAGCGCGGCGCATGGCAGATGCGAGGGCGAACTTGCCATGTATGGCCGCCGCCAGCGTGCCGCAGAAACAATCGCCCGCCCCTGTGGTGTCGACGACCTCTTTGAGCGGCATGGCGGAAACGCGCCAGCCCGTGCCGTTTTCACCCATCGCGATCGCGCCCTGCGAACCCAGCGTGATAATGCAATCAAGGCCGCCCTTGGCCGAAAGCGCCTTGGCCATCAGCATCAGATCCTGCCCCGCCGGAATGCCTATAGCCTCGGCCATCATGCGGGCCTCCAGCTCGTTCACAACGAGATAATCCACCAGTTCCAACGCCTTCTGTGGTAGGCGGAAGGCCGGCGCAAGATTGAGAATAATCTTCACACCAAGTTTGTTGGCGCGCTCCATAAGCGCGATATTTTCCTGCAACGGCACCTCCATCTGGAGAAGGAGCACATTGCCCGGTTTTAAAATCTCGTCCGGTATCTGCGATGCGGACACATCTCCGTTGGCGCCCAGCGCGACGATAATCTGGTTTTCGCCGCGCGCATCTGTTTCAACGATCGCCATGCCTGTCGGCAGGTAATCCGAAACACCAACGCCGGACGTCATTACCTCGCTGCGTCGCAGGCCGTTCAGGATGCGGGTCGCCATGGCATCGTCGCCGACCTTGCCCACCAGCGCGGTTTTCACACCGCCGCGTGCAGCTGCGAGCGCCTGATTTGCACCCTTGCCGCCCGGCGACATGTCATAGCTCGGTGCCAAGATGGTTTCACCGGGGCGCGGAAACTCCTTCATCCGCAGATGCATGTCCATATTGATGGCACCGAAAACGATTATCATTTGCTGCTACTCTGTTGGTTAAATTAGAGTTTTCACTGTTCACGCGGTCCTGCCCGCGTTATAAGCAGGGAATGGATTATAATCGCATATTCGCAGACAAAGTCGAGGCGCTTCGGAACGAAGGCCGCTACCGTGTGTTTGCGCCGCTTGAGCGGATTTGCGGTAACTTCCCGAAAGCGATCTACACCGCCCCCGACGGCAGCAAGAAAGAAGTCACGGTCTGGTGTTCAAACGATTATCTCGGCATGGGGCAAAATCCCGTGGTCCTGGACGCCATGCACAAGGCGCTGGACCAGTACGGCGCAGGCGCAGGCGGTACGCGCAACATCTCCGGCACACACAAGCTGCATATCGATCTTGAAGAAAGCCTGGCCGATTTGCACGGCAAAGAATCCGCGCTTGTTTTTTCATCCGGTTACGTCGCCAACGAAGGCGCGCTTTCAACGCTCCTGAAGCTTCTCGGCAACCCTGTTGTATTCTCCGACGCGATGAACCACGCATCGATGATCCACGGCATGCGTTCTTCCGGCATGGAAAAACATGTTTTCCGCCACAACGATCTGGAACATCTCGAGCAGCTTTTACGCGCCGTAGATCCATCACGCCCGAAAGTCATCGCGTTTGAATCGGTATACTCCATGGAAGGCGATATCGCCCCTATCGAACAGATTTGCGACCTCGCGGAAAGATATAACGCCTTTACCTATCTCGATGAAGTGCACGCCGTCGGCCTCTATGGCCCGCGCGGCGGCGGCGTTGCCGAAGAGCGTGGCCTGATGGACCGCATCGACATGATCGAAGGCACGTTCGGCAAAGCCTATGGATTGATGGGCGGCTTTATCACCGGCCGCAGGGAAACTATCGATGCCGTGCGTTCCTATGCTTCCGGTTTTATCTTTACGACATCCCTGCCCCCCGCCGTGCTTGCAGGCGCGATTGCCAGCGTTGAGTATTTGAAGACATCCGAGATCGAGCGCATGCGCGCCAAGCGCAATGCGTCAATGTTAAAATCACTGCTGGACCAGAACGGCCTTCCCTACATGCAGGGAGAAAGCCACATTGTGCCGCTGATTATCGGTGACGCTCTATGCTGCAAGATGGTAACGGATGTGCTGATGGATCATCACGATATTTACGTACAACCAATCAATTACCCTACTGTGCCACGGGGAACGGAACGTATGCGTCTGACTGCAACCGCCGCGCATACACCACAACAGATTGAAGAATTCGTTGCGATATTGCGCGACCTTTACAGCGCAAATCACATCTATAATTTCAAGCGCGCCTGATAATATTGCAGATTGCTTTGATAATAGGCCAATCGTTCCGGCGTGATATTTAAACGGCCTTTACGGTTCATTTTCGGGAACATTCCGAGTAAAATCATGCCGTCACTGCGCACACCCAATTCACGCGTGCCGTCTTCGCGGCTTAGCGCTACCATACGTTCCAGTTCATAACATGACACAGGCATTTTACTAAGTTGTTGGTCGTTGGTAATTTCGACGGTAGAACCTTGTTCTGCTATTTTTGAGTAAATCATGCTGAACAAAGTATCCATCTCCGTCCATTCAGTAGCCTTTCTTCCCATAACAATTTCCTTTTTATTGTATTTATATCTAATAACATAGCACACTAAAAAAGGTTTCCTTCATGCAATGCATGATAATAAAATCCTAAATTAGAAAACTTAGATTAAAAAAGAGAAACTATTCGCACATTGTTCGGCACGATTAAGCCCGCGATCAAGCGCAGCCATCGTTTTGGACAAATCAACGCTTTCGTCTTTTAGCCACGCACGCAGTGCGTAAACATAGACGACGGTAACGCCTGCAATCTTGATGCCACCTTTCAGACCGGATGCATCAATGCCTGCAGCCTCAAGCACCCAGGCCATAGAACGGCCGAGATGCGGAAGACCTATAACCGCCTGCTTCGGATCCAAAAGCATGGATTTCAAAACGGACTTCAGCGCTTCGCGATGCTCGCCAAGGATATCGAAACGCTCCATCAATATATCGAACAAACGATCCCTTTCCGGTGACGATACATCAGGAGACGAAAAAGATTCCAGAACCTTGCGGTCAACCATGCGTTCGTAGGCGATCAGGATATCGCCCTTGTCATCAAAAATTTCGGAAAGTTCGCCAAGGCTGCAATGGGCCTTGTCCGCAATGTCCGCCATGGTGATCATGTCCCAGCCCATGCGTGTGGCAAGATCAAGGGCGGCGGCTACCGCCCGCTCTTTTAAAGGCTTGATCGGCGTTATTTTTCCTTTTTTCGTACTGGACTTTGTGGCCATGGGAGCGTCTTTCCGTAAGATTTTTCAAGAATTACCATGCGCCAATTTTATGGTCAACAAAACCAAGGCGGCGTAACGCCCGATTTTGGCAACCGCAACCCATAGCAGAAACACGGCAAACCTTTCCCGCATAATGCCCGCAACGACAGTGATAGGATCACCTATAAACGGAACCCAGCTCAGCAAAAGTGCCCATCTTCCATGACGGCGGTAACGGTCCTGCGCCTTTTGCAGGGCAGCGTGGCTTACAGGAAACCAGGCACGATCTTTGAAGGTCTCAATAGAACGCCCCAGAAGCCAGTTTACACACGATCCCAGAATATTGCCTGCGCTGGCGACGGCCACCAACAACCAGACAGAAATTTCTGATTTGAGAATTAGGGCCGCCAGTAAAGCTTCGGATTGCGCAGGGAAAAATGTGGCCGCAACAAATGCGGTTAAAAACAGACCTCCCAAAAGCGCCATATTGCCCATGCACGCAATTTGCATGGAACACAGGCACCAGACAAGGGTGTTGCATTAGCACACTGTATAATGTCGATAATTTTAAACCTTGGCGCGCACGACGCAGTTTTGCGCGTCAGGATACGGGCTCGAAATAAAACCGTCCGCGCTGTTGTCGTTTTCCCAATGTGCGTCATCAACCCAGAAACGATATTGGTATTCCTTGTCCGGATCCAGTTCAACCGTTGCCGAAAAACCCGTTTTGCTTTTTTTCATGGGCAAGGCGGACACATCCCAGTCATTGAAGTCGCCGGCGACGCAAACAGATTTTGCCGATTTCTCCGGATACGTGAAAGTGACTTTGCATTTGTTGCTGGATTTCGAATAGGTCTTTTTCATGCGCGCGCTCCGTAAAAGTCTAGGTAAAAATCTGGGAATAAACATCTTAACGCCAAAAGCGGAGAATCGTTCCATGTGATTAGTCTATCTTCCTCAGGATCGTTGTGGGCGATGTGGCAAAAAAAGCCGTTGGGCCGTCATCAATATTTATATCTTCTCCAGACAGCAAATTGCGGTAAGCGCCGGACGGAATGGCTGTTTCCGCCTCTATGTTACTGGCAAGCTCTTCAAATTGCAGGTGCCCCGGAAAGCGGGGGCAAATGACCACGAGATTCCCGATGCCATAGGCTATGACATGCCCGGCCATTTCCCCCGAAACGGTAAGAGGCCGCAAAGCCTGAGCGCCGCTTAAATGTTCTTTACGGATCTCAAGCAGTTTTTGCGTGTAGCGGATTTTGAACGCACATGCTTTCCAATCGCTTGGAAAATCTGTTTTAGAATTATCTGTGGCGGATGCAGCGCGCACCGTGAAATCCACAGCCCTGCGATTGTCAGGATCTACTAGGCTGAAATCCCATCCATCGCAGCCTTGATATATATCGGGAATTCCCGGCCCCAGTATTTTGAGCGTCAACGTCGTCAGCGCGTTAACGGCACCCGGCCCTTCGATGGATCTTACGAATTTCTGCACATGTTCTACAAATTGCGTGTTCGCAAGAACCGCTTTGACAAAGTTTTCTATGTTTTTTTCGTATGTAGTATCCGGTTTCAACCAGCTTGTCTCGACACGCGCCTCTTTAATGCTTTTCTGCATATAGGCGCAAATACGATCAATATATTCTTCGTCTATAGCACTATCCCACGGCCATGTTCCGACGAGGGCCTGGTACAAAAGATATTCGGTCGCCAGACGGACGGAGATATCCTTCTTGAATTGCGCGTTCAAATAAACAGCGTGTTCAAAAAACTCTATCCACGCCCCGGGATTATCCGCCAGTGCATAAAGACGCGCGCGAACATCCTCGGATCTCTTCGTATCGTGTGTCGATGTGGCGAGCAGGGAATAGGGATGATGCCTTGTATTATGATCTGCCCAGGAAAAATATTCGTGCAAACCGTTTTTGCCGACCTTTGCTTCACAGCCCACTTCGTTCAAGGCAACCAGCGGTGTGTAGCGATAATGCGCGCAATCTTCCAGCCCCTTCGCCATGGCGGGGCCGGAAAGCTGCTGCCACTCCTGCACAATCTTCTTATGCTGTTCGGTTTCGGGATTGAGCAAGATGGGCATGAACACCTTCTTCGCATCGACAAACTCGGCTCCAAAGACAGAAGAAGCCTTTTGAACCGCCTGCTCTATCTGCTGCCTGTCATCATCAGAAAACGGGTTTTCTCCGGTGTATGTCCGGTACACGCCCAGCGCTACGGTCATACCGCGCCAGAAAATGTCGGCTTGCTCTTCCGTGCCTATGCCCTCGGAAAGCGCGACAAGGCGCTTGTGTTCCGATGGAAAAAGTGAGTCGAGCACATTTTGCTTGCTCTCAAGAACACAGGATTCGAAATCCTTCCATCTCGGTTCTATCTTCTCATACCAATAAGATTGTAAGATCTTAAAACCATCGGGATTGACGAGAAGATCGTTCAGTCGCGCGACGAATTCATACCCCGTTGTCCCCAGAACGGGCCACTGCTCCGGCAATTTTTCATTACCTGACAGGATTTTTTCGACCCATATATTGTCTATGTCGCCGTTGAGAAGCTTTAGATAGGTCGTAGGATCAGCAAGCCCGTCTATATGATCCACGCGCACACCGGCAATAGAAGTGTATTGACGGCATATTTTCAGCAGGCATTTGTGGGATAGATCGTATATCTCCCGGTCCTCTACACGCACGCCGATAAGGTCTGTAATATCGAAGAAACGGCGGTAGCTTATCTTCTCGAAAGCTTCCGTCCAGACAACCGGTTTATAAGCCTGATCCTCAACCGCGCCCTCTCCCAAAGGCAGTATACGGCCGCCAATGCTGAGAACGCGCCCAAAGGTTTCATGTTCTGTGATTTTCGCATCTCCGGCTGAAATCGCTTCTTCCAGCGGCTTTTCCAAAATAGGCAGGTGTATTTTCCCGTCTTCCCCGACACGCATATCGAAGAGATTCCAATAGGCTGAATCTTTGCCTTTGCTCAACACATCGAGCCAGAAAGGGTTGTCGCCCGCTATGCCCATATGGTTTGGAACAATATCAAGTATAAGCCGCATATCGTTTTTAAGGCACAAACCGTCAAGCGCCGCAAAAGCCTCTTCGCCGCCGCGTTCCGAACTTATTTTTGTAAAATCACAAATATCATATCCATGCATGCTGCCTTGCGTGGATTCAAAGATAGGAGACAGATATATATGGGTTATGCCGATAGACTTCAGATAGGGAAGAACCGCGCCCGCATCCCACAGTGTGAAATCCTTGTTGATTTGCAGCCGGTAGGTTGCAATTATTTTCTTATCCATGTGCCCTGCTCTGTGTGCGTATCTTTAAAGAAGACGCGATTATTCTTTCCAGCTCTTGCACCTGCGGATCTTCGCTATGCGGCTTTTCCTCAAAACTCAACATTGCATACGCATTCTGAATTTCGCCCAGATCCATCTCGAAGGGAAAAAGATCGCGCAACGCTATAAGCTTTCGGAAATTTTCCAGCGCGGCAATATCCGATCTGTTTTCTTCATGATCTTTCAAGGCACGGCGCAGCGCATCGATATACAGCTGCTCTATATGCATGCGGTCAAGGTCTACGTTCCAGTTTTTGGCTTCCTCTATATACCGCTCGATATCCTCGATATTGATGGTTTCTGATTTCAGCTGTTTCTGAATATGCTTGTTCTGGACGAAGTGCGCGATGTGGGAAAAAACCTGCGGCAGGTTTATCTGTATCCGCGAAAGATAGCTCATGACGGCGTAATGGCGTTCATAGATATCCGTAAACTGCTCTTCCAGCCCTTCGAGCGTTTGCGAGAAGACATTGTCGATCACGTCTTTTTGCTGCTTGTGGAACAGATCGTTCAAGTAATAAATATTGCCCTCGAAATATTTATCGAGAAGCCTCAAGGATTTCGACAGATCCCCGCTGCCGAACGTATCGTTGAACTCCGCGGCCATGGCGGCAAAGCTTTTCTCTCCGCTGTAAGGCAAAACACCGATATTGATATTGTGGTCGCCGAGATGCACCGCGACCATTTCTATATCGCGGTCTTCCCGTGTGACACGGGATGTTATTTTCACGTGCGCCACGATCAATTGCGCACGACCGGAATAAAGGCGTTGCATATCCACCCATTCCGCATCGAAACAGGCGAACAGACTTTTGCTTTGCTTGTTCTGGAACAACGCTTGCGCGGCAAGGTGCGCCCCTATTCTTAGAAAATCCAGACGGGACGGAACAACAAAACGGTCATACACCAGACGCCCGTTTATAAATTCCGGAATATTCGAAGGTGCGCGTTGCAGAATATGGAAGAACCCGTCCTCAACATCCTCTTCGCAAATATCCATGGCAAGCTCTATTGCACGGGCAGCATAGGCAAGCGATTGGACGGTCTCCACGCCGGAAATTTCATCAAAAAACCATGCACAGCTTGTATACATAAGCTGGAGATTTCTCTGCAATTCCAGCATACGGAACATGGTAATTTCTTCATTGTCCGTATAATCGCGCCCCAGCCATTTTTTTAGAAATAAGTCGCGGTTTTCTTTCGAGCGGTTTTGTATGACATTGATATAATCATCGCGCATATCCCATGGCGATTCTGTGTAGGAACCCATCACCTTTTCATAGCAGGGGGCGATATTGTCGCGCAGATGGTCAAAGGCCTGACGCAGAGGTTCGCGCCATTTCTGATTCCACTCCGGCATTCCGCCGCTGTTGCACCCGCAATCCCGATACCAGCGTTCCACGCCATGGATACAGCTCCATGAGGAATCCTCATAAATCATCGCTTCGTGCGTGGGCGGGAACAATTCCAGATACTGACCATAATTTGTAAGATTGGCGAGCGAGCGCTTTTCCACCTGATCCAGCGCATAGGCAAGCGCCATGTCGCCTTTCAAGTGATGGTGACCGTAGCTTTCGCCATCGGTGGCGATATGCATCAATTGTGACCGCGAGGCGTGATCGAATCCGCTGCAGAGGCGATTGGCAAAAGTATCGCCGTTGTTGAGCAAGCCTTCGAATGCAACGGCACGTGACAATTCTCCGTTGTAAAAAAACGCGGCTATGTTTCCGCCGTTCGGAAGGCGAATAAGATAAGGCATGCGTGTATCCACACGCTCTCCCCTTACGCTTTCCCACAAATGGTCTCCATCCAAAGGGCGAACAGCCTGTGCCTGGCGCGGCGCCAGAATAACGTATTTCAGCCCGTGGTCTGCCATAATCTCCAGCGTTTCCAGATCAACGGCGGTTTCCGGCAGCCACATAGCCTCTGCCGGTCTTGCAAATCTTTTTTCGAAATCGCTCAAGCCCCATTTCACCTGGGTGGTTTTATCACGCCTGTTGGCGAGCGGCATGATCATATGATTATAAGCCTGCGCAATTGCAGAGCCATGGCCGCCATAAAGCGACTGGCTTATCCTATCGCCTTCCAAAATGGCAGCATAGGCTTGCGGATCATGCTCTTCCATCCACGAAAGCAGCGTTGGACCGAAATTGAAGCTGATACGGCTGTAATTGTTGCTGAGCTTTATAACCCATCCTTGCGGGTCGAGTATTCGCGAAAGGCCATTGGACCTGTAACATTCGGCGCTGATCCGTTCGTTCCAATCATGATAAGGACGCGCGGATTCCTGGTAATCGATCTCTTCCAGCCACGGGTTCTCGCGCGGCGGCTGATAAAAATGGCCGTGAATACACAGATAACGGTTCGTCATTCTGCCCTTTCTCTAGCCAGCAGCACGGCGGATGTCGGCGGAATAAGTATCATATCGTCCACTTTTTCTTCGCCGGCATTATCTTTCAAGTCGTAATCGCTTAACTTAAGGAGATAACGCCATCCTTCGCCCGCTGGTACCGTAAACTTCGTCTGCTCTTCATGGTACGATAAAACGACCACAAATTCTTTATCGTTGTTCCGGTATGTCAGAATTATCTGCAATTGTTCTTCATCGTAATCGGCCGAACACGCGCATTTCCGCAATATTTTGGAAAAGCCTATCAGATCGCGGTAAAGCGTGTTCATGACATGCGGCAATTCACCTTCCGATGCGGATTTGTTTTTAAATATGGATTGGTTGAACAAATCCGGCGATGCGGGATCGCTTTCTTCCATAGTAAGATTGAATTCCTCGTTCCGTCCTTTGCGGATCATCTGAAGCAATTCTTCGTCTTCATGGCTGACGAAATAATTGAACGGAATATCGAGGTTGAATTCTTCGCCCATGAAAAACAAAGGTGTAAACGGTGACAGGAATATAGAGGC
>JAPJRC010000072.1 GCA_030824805.1 Micavibrio sp. | reverse complement strand
GCTTCTACGACAGCAACGATCGATAAAGATTTTTATACGCGGCCGCAGGCTCGTTCCAGCTGAAATCCTGCGCCATGGCACGCTTTTGCATGTCTTCCCATTTCTGCGTGTCGGCATAGGTGTCGAATATAGCATCAAGTTTTTTCTGCAGGGCTGCAGCGTGCTCACCTTCGAAAACAAAACCTGTGGCGTTTTCTTCCACGACATCCACAACAGTATCGGCAAGGCCGCCGGTTTTGCGCACAAACGGCAATGCGCCATAGCGCAGGGCATAAAGCTGTACAAGCCCGCACGGTTCCGAACGCGACGGCATGATAACGACATCCGCACCCGCCTGTAATTTGTGTGCCAGTGTTTCATCATACCCAATATGCGCTGCCACACGCCCTTTGTGCTGAATGGCAAGAGCGGAGAACGCGTCTTCCAGTTCCTTGTCGCCCGAACCCAGCAGGACCAGATTGCCGCCGCGTTCCAGAAGCCTCGGCATGGCGGCCAGCAAAAGGTCAAAACCTTTCTGGTAACCCAAACGGCTGATGATCGCGAACAAGGGGGCATCAGGATTTTCAAGCCCATATTTCTTGACGAGAAACTCTTTGTTGCGCGCGCGGCGTTTCAAATGCCGAACATCGAATTCCTGCACCACATCTTTGTCTTTGGCGGGGTTCCATATGGTCGTGTCGATGCCGTTCAATATTCCGGTAACCCGTTCCGATTTGGTTTTGAGGAAACCTTCAAGCCCGCACCCTTGATCCGTTTCCTGAATTTCGC
Source organism: Micavibrio sp. (assembly GCA_030824805.1). GTDB lineage: Bacteria > Pseudomonadota > Alphaproteobacteria > Micavibrionales > Micavibrionaceae > Micavibrio_A. The sequence goes on along the minus strand of JAPJRC010000072.1, from coordinate 9,611 downwards.
GCGCGTAAGTCGGGCTGACCGTCGTAATATGGTCGGAGTAGGCGAGGCCTGCTTTGAGATAGCCGATCTTGTTGTAAAATTCTGCGCCTTGCATTGTGTACATTTCGCCGGGAAGGCCGATGGAAGGCATAACATCCGGAGTGAACAGCCCCTGATAGGCGATATTGTGGATGGTCATGATAGTTTTCGGGGTGCCGGTGCCTTTCAGGCGCACATACGGTGCAATCAAACCGCACTGCCAGTCATTGCCGTGAATAATGTCGGGATGCCATTCAGTGTCATATTGCGCCAGGTCCGTAATGGCGCGGCAAAAGGCGGCAAAACGGTAATGGTTGTCGGCCCAGTCTTTTCCGTTTTCATCGACATAGGCGCTGCTGCGGTCCCAGAAACTGGGCGCGTCCAGCACATAGGTTACAATGCCTTCGGGCAAAACGCCGCGTATCAGACGCACTTTTTCCGCACCGAAATACACGGGAAATTCTATCAGCGTCTTTGTTTTCTTGAGGTTGCCAAGAAGCTTCGCATATCCGGGGAGAAAAAGCCTGACATCGACGCCTGCCGAAATCAGGGCGGGCGGCAGGGCCGCGGTTACATCGCCGAGCCCGCCGGTTTTTATGTACGGATAGATTTCAGAGGAGCAAAAGAGGACACGCATTCCAGTTCAAGCGCTTTCAACATGGCATTATTGATCAATACTACCCCGTTTTTGGTCCGGAGGAAACGTCTTGCATCTTCTTCGGCATCTTCACCGACAACAAGACCTTCGGGTATTTTGGTGCCACTGTCCACCACGACGTTTTTCAGGCGCGCATGGCGGCCGACCTCGACACCCGGCAGCAGGACGGCACCGTCAATCTTACAATAGGAATTGATGCGTACACGGCTCGAAAGCAACGACTGGTTGACACGGGATCCCGAGATGATGCATCCATGCGAAATCACGCTATCGACTGCATGACCGCGGCGGTCGTCATCATCGAACACGAACTTCGCACCCGGAAGCTGTTCCTGATAAGTGAAGATAGGCCAGTTCGGGTCATACAGATCAAGCTGCGGCGTGACGCGCGTCATATCGATATTGGCTTCCCAGTAAGAATCCACTGTCCCGACATCACGCCAGTAAGCCGGTGCACTTTCGCTGGAACGTACGCAGCTATCCTCAAATCTGTGTGCCATCACTTTCGCACGCGGGACGAGATATGGAATGATGTCCTTGCCGAAATCGTGCGAGGATTCCAGCAATTCTGCATCACGGCGAAGCTGTTCGTAGAGGAATTTCGCGTTGAAGACATAAATGCCCATACTGGCGAGCGAATATTCCTCGTTGCCGGGAATGCCGGGCGGGTCTTTTGGCTTTTCAAGAAAGTCGATGATCTGGTCTTTCTCGTCGACATGCATAACGCCAAATTCTGTGGCGTCCATGCGCGGTACTTTAATGCAGGGGATGGTGAGGTCAGCGCCTTTTTTGATGTGGTCGGCGAGCAGAGCGGCATAATCCATTTTGTATACATGGTCGCCGGCCAGGATAAGAACATAATCGGCCTTATGTCCTTGCAGGATGTCGAGGTTCTGGTGCACGGCATCCGCGGTTCCCTGATACCAGAGATTTTCATCCACGCGTTGCTGGGCTGGAATGATATCGACAAACTCTCCCATTTCTCCGCGTAAAAATCCCCAGCCATGCTGCATATGGCGGATCAGGCTGTGGGATTTGTATTGTGTCAGAACGCTGATGCGGCGGAAGCCGGAATTGACGCAGTTGGAAAGGGCGAAATCTATGATGCGGTACTTGCCGCCAAAATGAACAGCGGGCTTTGCGCGGTTGTCCGTCAGGTCCATAAGGCGGCTGCCGCGCCCACCTGCAAGAATGATTGTAATGGCACGTTTCGGTGCTTGTCGCAGTTCGCGATCTGTCATGGTATTTTCCCCGTCTCTGCTGTTCACCACAACAACAGAAATTGGCGCTTACAAGTTCCTTAAATAAAAGCCTTTTGATAAAAATTCCTTGCCGGAACTAACGGGCTTCACAGCGGTTGGTCCGCGCACACAGATCAAGCGTAAGAGACAGGAATTATGGGGCAGGACAAACTGAAAGAAGGCACACCTTTTCCACAAGGTGCGACATGGGACGGCAAAGGCACAAATTTCACCCTTTTTTCCTCACACGCTACAAAGGTCGAGCTTTGCCTCTTCGATAAGACGGGAAAAACGGAAACCGACCGTATCACACTACCGGAATTTACCGATGAGATATGGCATGGCTATCTGCCGGATGTCGGCCCTGGCGCTTTGTATGGCTATCGCGTCCATGGCCCTTACGAGCCGGAAAACGGCTATCGCTTCAACCCAAATAAGCTTTTGCTTGATCCTTATGCCAAGGCGCATTTCGGTGAACTCATATGGGATCATGCGGTTTTTGGTTACACGATTGGCCATGAGCTGGAAGACCTTAGTTATGACGAGCGCGATAGCGCAGCGTTCGTGCCGAAATGTATTGTATCAAATACCTCTTTCGACTGGCAGGGCGCCGACCGGACGCAGCTTGTACCGTGGGACCGGACAATCATTTACGAGACCCATGTAAAGGGTTTCACGAAACGCCATCCGGCTGTGCCTGAAAAATATCGCGGCACCTATGCAGGGCTCGGCACGAAAGAAGTTATCGAGTATGTGAAGTCCCTGGGTATCACATCCGTTGAATTGCTGCCCATCCATACATTCATACAGGATGACTTCCTGATAGAACGCGGCCTTTCCAACTATTGGGGCTATAACTCCATCGGATTTTTCGCGCCGAACCCGCGCTATGCGGCGGACCAGCACCGTGCTTTGCAGGAATTCAAGGAAATGGTCTCGCGATTCCACGATGCGGGTCTCGAAGTCATTCTCGATGTGGTGTTCAACCATACGGCGGAAGGCAATGAGCGGGGTGCCACGCTTTCCTTCAAAGGGATCGACAACCCGTCTTATTACCGCCTGATGCCGGAAGAAAAGCGGTACTATATCAACGATACGGGAACCGGTAACACGCTCAACCTTTCGCACCCACGGGTGTTGCAGATGGTCATGGATTCACTGCGTTATTGGGTTAACGAAGCCCATGTGGATGGTTTCCGGTTCGACCTTGGCCTGACGCTTGCGCGTGAACCCAACGGCTTTGACAATCAAAGCGCCTTTTTGAAGGCGTGCATTCAAGACCCGGTGCTCAGCACGGTTAAGTTGATTGCCGAGCCTTGGGATTGCGGGCCGGGCGGTTATGCCACGGGCGGATTTCCGCCGGGCTGGGCTGAATGGAACGACAAATATCGCGACACGGTGCGGGATTTCTGGCGCACCGAGTCCTCTGCTGGCGCCGTGGCCACGCGGATCACGGCTTCGGGCGATCTGTTCAACGAACGTGGACGCAAGCCTTGGGCTTCGGTCAACTTCATCACGGCCCATGACGGTTTCACGCTGAACGATCTTGTCAGTTACAATGAAAAACACAACGAAGCGAACGGCGATGACAACAATGACGGCCATTCTGACAACCGCTCGTGGAATTGCGGGGCTGAAGGGCCGACAGACGATGAGGCGGTGAACGAGCTTCGCCTGCGCCAAATGCGCAATTTCTTCGCCACGCTTTTGTTATCCCAAGGCACGCCGATGATTTTGGCGGGGGATGAGTTTGCATCCACCAAACAGGGCAACAACAACACATATTGCCAAGACAATGAACTGAACTGGCAGGATTGGGATTTGCGGGAAAAGAATGACGGCCTTGTGCGTTTCGTGAGCCGTCTGGCGCGCCTTCGTCACAAATATCCTATATTGCGTCACAACCGTTACCTTACCGGCGAATTCGACGAAACGCTTGAGGTTGTCGATGTGCTTTGGATCAGGGCAGACGGGGCACCGATGAGTGGTGATGACTGGCAGGACGAGAACATGCAATGTTTTGGCATGATCCTCGATGGCCGCGCACAACCGAGCGGCATCCACCGCAAGGGGAAGGAAATCACCACCCTAATCGTGTTTAATGCCCACCATGATCTGGTGACGTTTACGTTCCCGGCTTTACCGGGTGAAGGACAGTGGAAGCGGATGATCGACACGAATCTGCCCGATGATGAAGACGCGCCAGCCTACGCAGAAGGCGACACGTATGATGTTACGGGCCGCTCTCTGCTGATGTTCGCACTGGAATAAAATAAGGAAATTATTTAGAGGGCTGAGCGACGGGGTTATCTGTATTGGCCTGCTGGATGGCAATTGCGCGGACCATATGCTCGAACGGGACATAGTCCGTCGGTTTTACGTTCAGCATCGTTTGGCGGCGTGGCCTGAAATGGTCAGTCGTATTCATGAAAACCCCTTTTATCTCTATACAAACACAAACGCGGAAGCGGAGGGGAAAGTTCCTTGAAATTGCGGAACTTTTTTGAAGCCGGCCAGTTCGTAACGCATTGCGAACATACGGTTTTTTTCGAAAGGGGGGAATATGGCCGGACGCCGTAAGAATAATGCTTTTCTGTTCCTCCTGGCCCGCAGCTTCGGAATTGCCACTTCGTACATCGATTATAGGGGTAAAAGGGTGGTTATGCCCCCCGAAATCCTGTGCAGCCTGATCAAAGCTGTATCGGGCGAGAATATGGATGCGCAATCCACCCCCGAGGAATACAAAAGCATCTATAACCGTGTGCGCGGTGAAACGCTGGATCGGATGTTGCCTCTGACACTCGTGGCGTGGGACGGACTTTTTCCCAAGTTCTGGGCTTGGCTTCCGGAAGGCACCAACAGCGTCGTATGTAGGATAGAGCCGGAAAAAGACGGCCAGATGCTGGAGCGTACGATGGATATCAAATCTGGCTCGCGTAAACGTCTGTGGAACGGGAAAGTGTATGTCCGCGCCCGCATCGAATGGGATGCGCCAATTCCATATGGCTACTATACTTTCAGCATACTCACTGAGAAAGGCGAGAAGGGGGAAAGCTTTTTGATTTCTTCGCCCGCGCAATTGCCGGATATGCCAAAGCGATGGGGTGCCTTTGCGCCCGCTTACGCGCTCTGGTCTGAAAATACACAAGGGCTCGGCGGTTACAGCGAGCTTCTGGAAGCCGCGCGCGTGATAAAACAAAATGGCGGAGAGTTTCTGGCAACTCTGCCACTACTTCCGATAGGGTATGAAGGCAAGAATCCGGAAACCAGCCCGTATTCGCCGTTATCACGGTTGTTCTGGAACGAGATCTATCTTGATGTCACGCAATTGCCGGGTCCTTATAAACCGGACGCGAGCCTGTCTTTTGCAGCCGATGATGATCTGGTGGATTATTCCGCCGTGTACAAACAAAAAAAGGATATTCTACTTGAGGCATCGCAAGCCTTCTTCAAAGCCTATCCTGATGGAGACGAAGCGTTTCAGGAGTATGTTGAGAAAAACAGCCATTTGCGTGAATATGCCGATTTCCGTGCACGCAAACATCCCGATGGCGAATATGCCGCGATGGTGCATTTTCACCTCTATACCCAGTATGCATGCCATCTGCAACTGGCGCGGATACGTGAAGAGGTGGAGATAGGGCAGGCAGCGGCGCTATATCTCGACTACACGGTTGGCGTTCATCCGGATGGGTTCGATGCGCAACGTCTGGCCAAACTGTTCCTGAAAGGTTATCAGGTTGGCGCTCCGCCCGATAAAACTTTTATTCAGGGGCAAACATGGGGATTCGAGCCGATGCACCCGCGCAAACTCGAAGAAAGCCGTTTCTGGTATCTGCGTGATTGCCTTCACCATTATTTCCAGTACTCAAAAATTATACGCATCGATCACGTCATGGGTTTGTATCGCCTGTTCTGCGTACCCGATGGTCTGGATGCCGGCCACGGGACATACATCTATTACAATCTCAACGCACAGATCGGTGTTCTCTGTCTTGAAGCCTGGCGCCATGGTGCGACTGTGGTGGGGGAAGATCTTGGTGTTGTGCCCGAACACATACGGGAAGCGATGGAACGCCATCGAATCGACCGCATGTGGATAGGACAGAACGATATAGGGCCCAGCCCCGGCGCCTCGTTCAAAAAAATAAAACAGGCAATGATCGCCAGTTTCAACACCCATGATATGTTTCCATTCGCCGCTTACATGCAAGCAGCCGATCTGGAAACATTGCACGATATGGGTATCTTGAAAGACACCTTCTATACAAAATTTAAAAAGGAACGCGAAAAGAAGCTCGCTGGTTTACGCAAGATGCCAAATGCATTTCTCGGTGCGCTCGAAGGCATGGCGGCTTCGAAAGCGGAAATGGTGATGGTCAATATGGAGGATTTATGGGAAGAGACGATACCGCAGAATATACCCGGGACAACGGACACGCATCCGAACTGGCGGAAACGTTACAAGAAATCCATAAACGCGTGGACATCCCTGCCTCTGTTTCAGGAAGCGGTAAACATACTCAACAAGCATCGTATGGTGCGGCTATGAATGCCGCGCGTCCGCAAAGCCTTTTGACCAAAGACGATGTCTTCTATTTCAACGAAGGTCGTTTCTTCAGGATGTTCGAAAAGCTCGGCGCGCATGTGATGGCTGGCGGCGGCGTTCATTTTGCCGTCTGGGCGCCCAATGCAAAGAGCGTAAGCGTTATCGGCGATTTTAACGGCTGGGACCGCGAAAGACATTACCTGCACCCGGTAGAGTCATCCGGCATTTGGGCGGGCATTGTGCCCGAAGCGCTTGAGGGGCAGGCGTATAAATATTTTATTCAATCCCATAATGGCTACAAGGTGGAGAAGGCCGATCCCGTCGCATTTTGCGCCGAAACCCCTCCGCATACGGCTTCCGTTATTCGTGATCTTTCCTATGAATGGAACGACCATGAATGGATGCGCAGCAGGCCGGAGGTGCAATCGCTCGATGCGCCTATGTCGATATACGAGGTCCATCTTGGATCGTGGCGGCGCAAGACGGATGACAACAACCGCCCGCTATCCTATACGGAAATGGCGGATGAACTTGTCACCTATGTCAAGGATCGCGGCTACACGCATGTCGAGCTTATGCCGATCATGGAGCATCCGTTCGGCGGTTCGTGGGGATACCAGATTACCGGCTATTTTGCCCCGACGCGCCGTTACGGTGAACCGCAGGAATTGATGCTGCTTATAGATAAAATGCATCAGGCGGGTATAGGAGTGATCCTCGATTGGGTGCCTTCACATTTTCCGGGCGATGAACACGGGCTAGCCTATTTTGACGGCACCCATCTTTACGAACACGCTGATCCGCGTCAGGGATTCCACCCTGACTGGCAGAGCTATATCTTCAATTATGGAAGACGTGAAGTGCGCAGCTTCCTTATCAGCAACGCGGTCTTCTGGATGGAGAAATACCATATAGACGGATTGCGGGTCGATGCGGTGGCCTCGATGCTATACCTCGATTATTCGCGCAAAGAAGGGGAGTGGATTCCGAACCATCAGGGCGGGCGTGAAAACTTCGAAGCCATCCATTTCCTGCGCGATCTGAATGAAACCGTATATGGCAATTTCCCGGGCGTACAGATGATCGCCGAAGAATCCACTTCATGGTCTATGGTATCGCGTCCCACTACCATGGGCGGTCTGGGTTTTGGCCTGAAATGGGATATGGGCTGGATGCATGACACGCTGGAATATTTCAAGCACGATCCTGTTCACCGCCAGTATCATCATGGTGAACTGACGTTCCGCGCCATATACGCATTCCATGAAAATTTTGTGCTCTCGCTTTCGCACGATGAAGTTGTGCATGGAAAAGGCTCTTTGATACGCAAGATGCCGGGCGACGACTGGCAGAAATTCGCGAATTTGCGCTTGTTGTTCGCCTATATGTACGCGCTTCCCGGTAAGAAGCTAAACTTTATGGGCAGTGAGTTCGCGCAGTGGGAGGAATGGAACCACGACAAATCGCTCGATTGGCATTTATCCGGTTTTGAGCGTCATGGCCAGATCATGCAGTTGATCACCGATCTAAACCGCGTCTATCGCGAAGAAAAAGCGCTGCATGTTGACTGCGACCCCTCGGGGTTTGAATGGATCGACAATATTGACTCTGCGCAAAGCGTGCTAAGTTTTATCCGTAAGGGACGAAACGGTGAAAAAATGCTTTGCGTTTTCAATTTTACACCCGTCCCTCGCATGGATTACTGGGTGGGTGTTCCGGAAGGCGGACGCTGGGACGTTGTTCTCAACAGCGATTATCCCGGCTATGGCGGCAGCGGGGAAGGGGGGCAAGCCGGTGCCAACGCAGTACCCGCGTTCCAGCATGGACGCCCTTATGCTTTGAAACTCAATCTGCCGCCCCTTGGAGGAGTCTTTTTGAAATGGAACCCATAATCCGTAAACGCGTCGAAGTTTTCAAGGATGCCAAACGCAGACTTGGCGCCACGTATGTCGAGGGCGAAGGCGTGTATGCACGCGTCTGGGCGCCTGAGAAGACACAAGTCGAGATGCAATGGGTAAATGGACTAACCCGCATATTGAAGCGCGACGAAGACGGCTATTTTTACGGGCATTTCCCGGATGCAAAGCCAGGCGATCATTACGCGTTTGTGGTCGATGGCAAAACATTTGCCGATCCTGCTTCACGTTATCAGCCGCATGGCATCCGCGGACCTTCGGAAGTGGTTGCGTTTGATTATCCGTGGACGGACAAAGATTGGAAGGGCGTGCCGTTCGAAGAATGGGTGATTTATGAACTCCATGTCGGAACATTTTCCGAGTGTGGAGATTTTCAGGGGATCATAGACGATTTGCCGCGTCTCAAGGCTTTGGGCGTGACCACGCTGGAAATCATGCCGGTTTCACAATTCCCGGGCGAACGCAACTGGGGTTATGACGGCGTTTTCCCGCACGCGGTGCAAAACAGCTATGGCGGCCCGTCGGAGATGAAAAAGCTTATCAACGCATGCCATGAGCATGGGCTCGCGATCATTCTCGATGTGGTTTACAACCATATGGGGCCGGAGGGCGGCGTTCTGCCGTCTTATTCGCCTTATTATTTTCAGGACAAATATAAAACGCCTTGGGGCGCTTCCCTGAATTTCGACGAGAAACACAGCGAAGACGTGCGTAACTATTTCCTGCAAAGCGTCTGGCAATGGCTCACGGAATATCATTTCGACGGGCTGCGGCTTGATGCTGTGCACACGATTTTCGACACATCGCCCATTCCGTTTCTGGAAGAGCTTACACGCATAAAACAGCACGCGGAAAAAGAAAGAGGTTTCCCTCTCATTACCATTGCCGAAACCGATAGAAACGACTCACGCATGCTGGCGCCGGCGGATTTAAACGGGCTAGGGCTGGATGCGCAATGGGCGGACGATCTTCACCATTGTCTGCATGTTATGATCACGGGCGAAACCGGTTCTTACTACACCGATTACAACGGCGGTATAGAGCAGCTCTATCGCACCTATCGCGACGGCGTATCGTTTCAGGGTGAATTTTCTTTTAACCGCGGGCGGTGTCACGGACGGTCTTATGCCGGCGTTGATAAAAAACGTCTGATCGTACAAACGCAAAACCATGACCAGATCGGAAACCGCATTCACGGAAGGCGCCTGAATTCCCTTATAGAATTCGAA
>JAPJRC010000071.1 GCA_030824805.1 Micavibrio sp. | reverse complement strand
ATAATATCTCTGGCATGGAATCCATTTATCGCTGGCAGGGAAAAGTCGAAACGGCAGCCGAGACCGTTATTGTCATGAAAACCTCCGAAGGCAACTGGCCCGCGCTATCTCAAGCCATTAAAGACGCGCATCCTTACGAGGTTCCGAGCATCGTGGCATTGCCGATCACACACGGACACGCGCCTTATCTGCGATGGATTGCAGACGAGACATTGCCGCAGGCATAACTACTCTTCACTAATGGTGTTGGAATAGGCCTTCACAAAGGCATTGTGCAGAATGCCTCCCAGTGTCGACCAGAAGTCGGTCTGGGGATTGTTGATATCGCCCTCCAGCTGAATCTGCGTTGCTACCTGATCCTTCTGCTGGTTCGAGAAAATTTCCAGCACGATGGAAACCACGGACTCCCAGAGAACGTTCAACGGGTTCGGATCAGGATTGCTCCAGTCAATGAGATCGATATTGCGGAGCAGGGGTTTCACGTAGCCCGTGACCTGACCATCTTTCACAATAACTTCGGTATACAAATCGAAATTGCCGGAATTGAAATCAATGCTCGCAAAAGCCTGCGCATAGTTGTTGAGGGCAGGCAGATCGACTTTCTCAAGCTTGGCGTCGATATCCATGTCGGGAATTTGCTTGATGATGTTCATATGGCCGTCAATTGCGAGACTGCCGCCGCCGATCGATTGCCCGCGTGCCGTTACCGAAGATGGCAGGCGCGCATTGATATCTTCCGTATTCCGGATATTCGTCGCCTTTGCATTCAGATTATTGATGTAGATATCGATGTTGGGGCGCGTGTTGAAGTTCTTGTAGGTGATTTTACCGCCCTGTATCTCAACCCAGTTGATGTCGAGCGGCATAAGTTCCTTGATAGGCACGGTCCAGTCTGTGTCCAGACCGGTTTGTGTGGTCGTACCGCTTTTGTTGGTCGCAAAGTTTAGAGTGGGTTGGTATAGCGTTACATCGCCGACAACCTCGCCATCAAACAGCGCGCCCCATTGCAAAGACAAATCGGTTTTCTTGATATCCACAAACGGAACGGGAATATTGCCTTCCTTTTTGAGGATTTTCAGATCGTCGATCGTATAGGCACCGCGTATTAGCGCGACATCAACATCGGAAATGGAACCGGTGTAACCGGGAATATTGTCGAGCGTTTTGTTAACGTAGTCCGTAAGCCATATCGGCAAATAAATGCGCGCGCCGAGCAGAGCGATCGCGATAAAAAGAACTGTTCCGATAATAGCGTTACGCCAGATATGTTTGCGGCGCGTATGGTGAGGGGCGTGTTCATGCGTGCTTTCGAGAACGGCAGCGGCATTGTCTACGAGGCGTAAATGCGGGGCCTTGCGGGACGTGTCGGCCGCATTTGCCTCTTCTTCCGGTTGATTGTCTTCCCAAAAAACTTTCATGGCTTTTACCTCATCCTGCTATTCCAACGGAGGTAAGCGGAAAAGGTTCACGAGTTTTTACAGAAAGTGTTATAAAACAATCGCTTAGACGCTTTTTGTCAAAAGGGTATGCTGGGATAAGCAGTGCGGTATTATAATACCGTACCTATAAAACGCTGTTTTTCATTGACGAAAAGGGCGGTTTGGCTCCATAACAGCGCAGAATTTTAACACCAAAAGGAAACACCAATGACCTATTCAGCAAAAGCAGCTGATATTCAGAAGGACTGGGTTCTGATCGACGCCGAAGGCCTCGTTCTCGGACGCCTTGCTTCGCTTATCGCTTTGCGTCTGCGCGGCAAACACAAGCCGAGCTACACGCCCCACATGGATGACGGCGACAATGTTATCGTCATCAACGCCGAGAAAGTCCGTCTGACGGGCAACAAGGCGAAGGCCGACATCTTCTACTGGCACACGGGCTACCCGGGCGGTATCAAAGGTCGTTCCAAAGGCGAAATCCTCGAAGGCAAGCACCCTGAGCGCGTTGTCGAGAAAGCCGTTGAGCGTATGCTTCCGGAAGGTCCTTTGGCGCGCAAGCAGCTTAAGAACCTGAAAGTCTATGCCGGCACGTCGCACCCGCACGAGGCACAATCGCCGAAGACGATCGACATCGCCGCAATGAACCCGAAAAACAAGAGAGCATAGTCATGGCGAAAAAAGAACAAGCAGTAGCACAAGACCTGCAGAGCCTCGGCACGGCAACGACCGAAGCGAAACGCGAACAGAAACTGGACGCACAGGGCCGCGCCTACGGCACGGGCCGTCGTAAAGAATCCGTCGCACGCGTCTGGGTACAGCGCGGTAAAGGCAAGATCACGGTGAACGGCAAGCCGCAAGAACAGTATTTCGGCCGCCAGACGCACCTGCTCGTGTTGAACCAGCCTTTCCTGGTTGCCAACCGCGTCGGTGAATTCGATGTTATCTGCACGGTTGTGGGTGGTGGTCTTTCCGGTCAGGCCGGCGCGATCCGTCACGGTATCTCCCGCGCGCTTGACAATTTCGAACCCGCTCTGCACACGCCGCTGAAAAAAGCTGGCTTCCTGACACGCGATGCGCGTCAGGTCGAGCGTAAGAAAGTGGGCAAGCACAAAGCCCGTCGTTCCAAGCAGTGGGCGAAGCGCTAATTTTAACCGTACGGTGCGTTGCCCCTCGGCTCGAAGTGCTCACGTATTATATATACGCTCCGCGCTTCTCGCCTTGGTCGCCTGCCGTACAATTAAAATGCACCACATATTGATCTATTCAAAAGCCAGCCTAAATTCAGGCTGGCTTTTTCTTTTAAGGGGATTTTTATATGCAGTTTTCAAAACTCGGTACCAGCGGTCTGAACGTTTCGAGGGTTTGCCTCGGCACCATGACGTGGGGCATGCAGAACACCGAAGCCGAAGGTTTCGAGCAGATGGATTATGCCGTTACACAAGGCATCAATTTCTTCGACACGGCGGAAATGTATGCCGTGCCGCCTAGTGCCGAAACATATGGCAAAACCGAAACAATCATAGGCAACTGGTTCAAGAAGCGCGGCAAGCGCGACGATATTATTCTCGCGAGCAAGGTTGCGGGACCGGGGCAGCCATGGGTGCGCGACGGACGCGCGAAGATTGACGGTAAGAATATCGCGCTGGCCATCGAGGATTCCCTGAAACGCCTGCAGACGGATTATATCGACCTGTACCAGTTGCACTGGCCCAACCGGCCGTTCCCGCATTTCGGCAAAAACAACGCGGGCGAAATAGATTTCACAGCGGCAAACGCGCAACGCGAAACAGACAGTTTTCTGGATGTGCTGGGCGCGCTTGGAAAGGCTGTGACGGACGGCAAAATCCGCTATGTCGGTCTTTCCAATGACACGCCATGGGGCATCATGAAATATCTGGAACTGGCGGAGCGTCATCAGTTGCCGCGCATGACATCCATCCAGGTGGAATACAACCTTCTCAAGCGCAGCGACGATCCATACATGGCCGAAGTGTGCGCGATGGAAGATGTTGCGTACCTGCCATGGTCGCCTTTGGCGCAGGGGATGATCAGCGGCAAGTATTTGAACGGAGCACGTCCGGCCGGTGCACGCTGGACGGTCGACAGCCGGCAGCCATGGCGCGACACGCCGGATGCGAATGCGGCCGTGAAGGCGTATATGGATGTCGCCAAGAAGCACGGGCTCGATGTTTGCCAGATGGCTCTGAAGTTCGTTGACAAGCAGAGTTTTGTGACATCAACGATTATCGGCGCGACCAATCTGGAACAGTTGAAAACAGACATAGATGCATTCGATCTGGAATTGTCTGCGGATGTATTGGCGGATATCGACGCCGTATACCGCCAATACCCGATACCGTATTAATCGGGCTTTGCATCAATTTGATTTTATGGCAATGGTAGTGTCACCGCTTGAGGGCGGATGGGCCGGGAGTTTACTATGAAGTCTGTTGTTGATCTGGAACACAATGTGTTGCTTGCAAAAACCGAAGCCTTTTGCGCGGCTATCGACCATGTCCGCAATGGCCGGAACAACAGACTGCCTGTCGCGGAAGCATTCAGGGAAAGCGTCGGCGGATTTTATCCTGCGCTTGAAAGACTAGTCGATGATTTGAAAACAGCGGCAAAAGCCGGGGATGTCATCGCCATGCTCAACGCGCGCAACACGGAATTCGTGTTGGAGCCGATCAACAATCTGGATTTCGAACCTGATATCGACGATGCCGTAAACGAGCGTTATATCGATCTTGCAACCAACCGGTATGGCCGCAGATACACGCGGCAGGCACCAAAGATTTTCCTCGGAAAGTCCGATACCGGCGACCGCTTCAAAGAGCATGAAATGGCGGTAAAAGCCCTTACCGATTTTATAGAGGTAAGCGCATTGCATCATATGGCGCGGAATAACGCGCTGGGCCGCGAGCACAAGGAGCTGCCCCGTTTGACCATCCAGCAAACCAATGCATTTGTCGCAAAAATACGCGAATACATCGTTGGAGGCGAAGGCAACGTGGTAACCCTTTCCTTTGACAGGCGCCCGAGCTAAGCTCGATGTATGAGCGGACTGATACTTCCCTACAAGGGCATCTTGCCCAAAATTCATGAAAGCGCTTTTGTCGCCCCGAACGCCTGTATCGCGGGCGATGTGGAGATAGGCGAGGATTCAAATATCTGGTTCGGCGTGAACATGCGCGGGGACGTGCATGAAATCCGCATCGGAAAGCGCACGAACATTCAGGACGGCTCGGTGTTGCATGTCACGCGCGGCGTTTCCGGCTGCTATGTCGGCGACGGCGTGACCGTGGGCCATATGGCGTTGCTCCATGCCTGCACGATCGAGGATAACGCGTTTATAGGCATGGGCGCGATAGTTCTCGACGAGGTGGTTGTCGAAAGCGGCGCGATGGTGGCTGCGGGCGCTTTGGTGCCGCCGAAAAAGCGTGTGCCCAAGGGTGAATTGTGGGCCGGAAACCCTGCACGGAAATTGCGCGATCTGACACAGGCCGATCTGGATTTCTTCCCGGTGTCTGCCGACAATTACGTCAGGCTTTCGAAAGAATATAAATAGCTATTGAATATCCAGGCCGACGATGCGCTGGAATTTATCGTGTGATCTTTCCAGCCTGCGCGAGATGCCCTGTACCTTGATAAAGTCGTCGGTGTTGGGCGTGACAGCCTGTATGACGTGGCGGTCTTTGTCGACAACGAAACGAACATCTACCTTCGGGTTTGCCTCGGCGAATATTCTTTGCAGCTGTTTTGCCTTCTTGTTCATCTTCATCGGTGAGGCGTTCTGGCTAAAGGACAGGAAGTCTACCTGATATCCCATATCCGGTGAGATGGCGGCGTAAGCGACGGCAAGGTCTTCGGGCCTTTTGAACCACGCCTGCACGCCATTTTCATCGCTCAGGTGATAATCATCGACCTCTGCATTGAGTATGGCGGCGCGTATCTGGTTCATAAGCGTTTCTGTTTTGCTTTTGAATTTAAAGTCCGGGTAGCCAGGATCGTACATGCACAACTTATCCATCTGCGATCTGGATGGATCTATCATGATTTTAGGTGTCAGTTTGAAGATATAACCGTTGGCATTCGGTTCAAATGATTTGGCGAGGGACAGGTGCGATCGATCTGTGGATCTTTCAGTATCTTGCGCCTTGCCACCGATGGTTATGCCCATCGATTTCGGATTCGTTTCCTGCTGGACTTCGGCATCTTGGTCATCATACTCGTCTTCGTTGACATAGGTAACGGGCGTTGCTGTGGCTTCCTCTTCCGTCGGCATTGGAATATCGAATTCCGGTTCCTTGCGCTGTAAGGTTTTCAGCTTTTCGAGAATATCGGTGGTCTCGAAGAAGTCGATAAAATCAAAATATCTATTTTTGTCCTCGGCAAAGAGCATGATGGCTTTTTCAGAGCGTATCTCGCCAAAAACAATGTCATCAAAACCGTTTTTGACAGCAAGTTTGTTCAGATGCGCGCAGATACGCTTGATCTTGCGGTAGTCATAGTCTTTTTCAAATTGGACAACCTCATGCTGAACTTCCGAACCGGGCGAGGTGGCGATTTTAAAGCGCTGAATATCTTCGGGCGTCTTCATGTAGATTTCGACGCCGGCGTGCGTGTCGAAAATCTTGTAATCTTTGAGGTGTGCACGAAACGCGGCTGTTTGGAAGCTCTTCACTTTGTTGTGGCGTTCAAAACCGTCGAGCGGATCGTTGAAAGCCTGTGTGAAGCTGTAGATGTAAGAAGAGGGTGCGAAATCGCTGACGAGTGCTAATTTGCCTGTGGGAGGCGTTACGGTTTCGTCGGTGGCTCCGCCTGTGATGTACAGGCCGGATTGAGGGCGTTCTGGCTTTTTAGCGTCTTCTTCGGACATATTAGTAAACTCTCCGGAACCGACCATGCCCCAGTGTTTGCTTTATGTCAATCGGGCTTTTTCTGAACGTAACGGCCGGGGGCAGGTTCTATTGTATTCTTGGGCGCGCGGGCGGGCACCTGATTTCCGGCGTAATCCACAATCCATTTCGACCAGTCCGACCACCATGATCCGCGGGTTTCGCGGGCGTGTTCGAGCCATTTGTCCGGTGAGGGCGTGTTTTCATCCGAAGACCAGAAGCAGTATTTGTTTGCCACAGGCGGGTTCACGACACCAGCCACGTGCCCCGATGCGGACAGCGTGAATTTCTTCGGCCCTGTAAAAGCGGCGTAACCGGAATAGGTGGCTTTCCACGGTGCGATATGGTCTTCGCGGGTGGACAGGAAATAAGCGGGCGTTTTGATATCGCGTATGTCGATTTTCACGCCTTCGATTTCCAGGCCTTCTGGCTGGATAAGTTTGTTTTCAAGATACATGTTGCGTAAGTAAAAAGAATGCATCGCGCAGGGCATGTTGGTCCCGTCTTCATTCCAATATAAAAGATCGAACGGGAACGGTTCCTTGCCCATCAGGTAATTGTTGATGACGAACGACCAGATCATGTCGTTGGCGCGCAGGATAGAGAATGTCTTTTGCAGATAGTCGCCGGAAAGAACGCCTTTCTCCGCCATTTCTTTTTCCATGGCGGCGATCTGTTTTTCATCGGTAAAAAGTTTGAGCTCACCGGCATTGGCGAAATCGATCAGCGTGGTCAGGAAGGTGATAGATTTTATCCGGTCTTCCATGCCGTTCGCCTTCATCCACGCGAGCGTGATGGAAAGCAGCGTTCCGCCGATGCAGTAGGCCATGACGTTGGTGGATTTTTCGCCCGTGATTTTTTCTATCTGGGTGAGTGATTCCAGAACGCCTTCGTGCATATAGGCATCAAAGCCTTTGTTTGCGAGCTCTGCGCTCGGATTAACCCACGAGATAATGAAAACCGTGTGTCCCTGATCCACCAGATATTTCACCAGCGAGTTTTCCGGACGCATGTCGAGGATGTAGTATTTGTTAATCCACGGCGGCACGACGAGAAGGGGCGTTTTATGCACCTTTTCCGTGCTAGGCGAGTATTGGATAAGCTGCATTAACGCGTTTTCATAAACGACCGCGCCTTCGGTGGCGGCGATGTTCTTGCCGAATTTGAATGCGTCCGGGTTTGTTGTGCTGATCTTCAATTCGCCGTGGCCGCGCTCCATATCCTCGATCAGGTTTTCAAGTCCGAGCACAAGGTTTTCGCCGCCGCTGCGTATGGTCTCGCGCAACACGTCAGGATTGGTCAGCACGAAATTGGTGGGTGCCATGGCGTCTGCGAACTGGCGCGTGTAGAAATCGATTTGTTCCACAACGTCCTTATCAAGCCCTTCCGTGGAACGAACCACGCGCTGCATCCACCCCGAGGTCATCAGGTAGGATTGCTTGATGAAGTCGAAAAGGACGTTTTCATTCCATTCGGCGGATTTGAAGCGTCGGTCACCGGGAGCGGGCTTGTAGAGGTCTTCCGCCTGCTCGCCGTTCATTTTCTGGAACGCGTTTTGCCAGAGCTGTGCCCATTGCGACCAGTATTCGAATTGCAGTTCTGCCAGACGGCGCGGGTTGGACATAAGCACGGCAATAAAAGTGGAGAAGCGCTCCTGCATCGCCATCAACGGATCGAGCGATGCCGCCGCCGTATCTTTCCCGTGCCGTTCCATATACTGCTGGATCAGGGGCAGGGCGCGCTCGGTCGCCGCGGTCAGCGCGTGAGTCAGGGCCACAGGATCGATAGCCTGTTTGGTCTCTTTGGGGGAGGCTTGGGTGGAATCGTCTTTATTCCGGGGCATCGGCGCGGCCATGTGGTGAGCAAGTCTGTGGAAAACTGGTTAACAAGATAGGCCGACTGTGCCGTAAAAGAAGCGAAAAATCAATCATTTCAATAAACTTGGGGACGATGTTGGGGCAGCTTCTTGCACAGCCGCATATTTTCCGACAGGATGGGCCCGGATTTCCCGTTTTGGAGGTTGTGTCCCGTGAAAACTTTCACAAAAAACATATTCATTCTTATCGCAGCACTGGTGGTTTTTCCTCTGGCGGCTTGCGAGCATTACAGCGATAGCTCGGACAGCGTGCAGGTGTCGTCTACGACATCGCAGGACAGACTCGACACCGCGCCAGGTGTGCGCACTGTTCCGCAATTCCCCGTGCCGAACGATCGCGATCTGAAAGTGATGACCAGCAAGCTCTCGGGCGGTTCGGTTGAAATTTACGATGTTGACAGCGGTATGCTGCAGAATATCGGCGCGCCTGTACCACAAGTGCAGCCGGATTATGTAGGCATTCCGATGGCGAGCGATCCGAACGTGACCATCTATCCGCTGGATGGATACAACAATTATCCGGGTGAGCTTCGCCCCGCGCCTGCGCCCATGGCTGCCGGTCCGCGTGAATGGCCGAACGCCGTTCTTCCTGTTGGCGGTATGACACCGCCGCCGGCATCCTTTGGCGGCGATCAGCCGATGGCGATCGAAGGCGGCAAGCTTGCTTCCCGCGCAGGCGGCGATGTTTCGAACATTTATTTCCCTTATGGGTCCGCAAGACTTGGCGGCAATGAAAGATCCGTTCTGGACAATGTCGCGGAAACGGCAAAGTTCGCACCCGTTGACCGTGTGAGCGTGGAAGGCCATGCAAGCGCGGTGGCACAAGTGGATGATCCTGTTAAAGCGAAAATCCTCAACCTCAAAGAATCCATGAACCGCGCGAGCGCCGTTTCACAGCAATTGATCGAAAAAGGCGTTCCCGCCGAAAAAATCAAAACGGTTGGTTGGGGCGATACAAAGCCAACATCGGGCGGCGAAGCCGCGCAACGCCGCGTCGATATTTACACAGCGAGACCGTAATCCATGACCGCAGCGCTTAAGATAGGCATCGCGGGATTGGGCACCGTCGGTGCCGGAGTGATCCGCATTCTCCAGACACATGGCGACGATATCGCCAAACGTGCCGGAAAGCCCGTTGTCGTGACCGCCGTAAACGCGCGCGACAAAAACAAAAAGCGCGGTGTCGATATATCATCCTATCAATGGATAGATACACCCGTTGCGATGGCGGATACCGATGTCGACGTTGTTGTCGAATTGATCGGCGGAGACGAAGGCGACGCCAAGACGCTTGTTGAAAAAGCGCTGAAGAACAAAAAGCATGTCGTGACCGCGAACAAGGCGTTGCTGGCAAAGCATGGGTATGCGCTCGCAAAGCTTGCGGAAGAAAACGGTGTGAGTTTGAATTTCGAAGCCTCGGTTGCCGGTGGTATTCCTATCATCAAGGCATTGCGCGAAGGTTTTGCTGGCAACAAGATCTCCAGCATTTCCGGCATTCTCAACGGCACGTGTAACTATATCCTTACAGAGATGCGCACCACGGGACGCGATTTCGGCGATGTGTTGAAAGAGGCGCAAGAAAAGGGATATGCAGAAGCCGATCCGACTTTCGATGTCGATGGTATCGATGCCGCGCACAAGCTGACGATCCTTACCGCATTGGCATTCGGTGTAAAGCCGGAGTTCGATGCGATTGATATAACGGGCATTCGCAAAATCACGGCGCACGACATAGAATTTGCGGAGACGCTTGGATACAAGATCAAGCTGCTCGGTATGGCGCGCGATGTCGGCGGACGTATCGCGCAAAGCCTCGAGCCATGCCTTGTGCCTGTGGATTCACCGCTCGGCTCTGTTGAAGGTGTTTTCAACGCTGTGTTCGTTGAAGGCGATTTTATCGACCGCGCGATGCTGGAAGGCCGCGGCGCAGGCGCAGGCCCAACGGCGAGCGCGGTGCTTTCAGACCTGATCGACCTTGCGCGCGGATATCAGTTGCCGCCGTTCGGATTGCCGACGGATGAATTGAATCAGGCAAGCTGGGCTGGGCCGGAAGACATTCTCAGCAGCCAGTATCTGCATATGGTGGTGACGGACCAGCCCGGTGTTATCGCCGATGTGTCGGCGATCCTGCGCGATTTTGGCATTTCGATCGAAAGCATGATCCAGCGCGGGCGTGACCCGGGACAGCCTGTTTCGGTCGTCATACCCACGCATGAGTGCTC
>JAPJRC010000070.1 GCA_030824805.1 Micavibrio sp. | reverse complement strand
CAATCAAAAAAAGATGAAGGTTTTATAAAGTCATTCCGTATAGGGATCTTGGCCGCTATGGCTTGCTATGCGGGCATGAGTCTTTTTCACGAGATTATGTACACCCGTTTTGTCTGGATATTGCTGGGAATAGCCCTGACAATGGATGCTAGAAGGCATCAGAACGGATATACGGCCTGATTTTTTCAGGGTCGAACGACATGGCCTGCAAATCAACTTTTTCTGCATTCATCCAATCGGCCAAAGGTTTCAGCACAGGATTTTTTAAACCCTCGCGTATGTAGTTTTGTATACGTGGCATGTATTGAAGCAATTCATTTTTACCGGACACAACCGCCAGACGGATCACCTGACCTATGATGCGGCAGTGAAACTGCGTGGCCATGACACGGAACCAGGACATGAAAGCTTCATCGCCGCCATAACGTTGCATCATTGCATCGTAAATATCATGCGGCACATCCCGGCGTATATTTTCCAGCAGATTTGCAAGATCGTATGGTGTCGGCCCCGCCATCGCGTCTTGAAAGTCCAGAACACCACAGGTGCCGTCTTTTAACAGCATCAGGTTTCCGGGGTGAAAATCGCCATGCATAAATCCTATAGGCGGGGGCGGCAAGGCAAGCGCGACATCATCCCACGCTTTTAAATAGCCTGCCAACAGATCATCGCTGTTAATTTCGTTTCGCGTGGCAGGAATATACCAGTCGACAATACGCCGTCTGCCCTTACGGATGTAGCTGTCTTTATATTTTGGGAAATCGCACAGATCGCCAGGATCTATACGGTCACGAAGATCAACAAGAACATTGGTGGCGGCGCCATACAAATCATACTGATCTCCACCGGCATTGAGCGCGGCGTTGACAGTGGTATCGCCCATATCTTCAAGCAATACATAACCTTCTTTCTCATCCGCGGCATATATCTCCGGCACGTGTATAGCTTTTTCATGCAGGAGTTTGTTTATACGGATAAAAGCCGAAAGCTTGTGCCCCATGGTTGCCGTCGGTAGATGGTCCGGAACGGATTCTAAAAGCACATAAGCTTTATCCCCTGCCCGCACCCGCAAATAACGCCGCGAAGCCCAATCGGCACCGACCGTTTCTATCGTAAAGTCATCAGGTACATGCGCACGAACAAACGCCTTGCGCTCGTTCTCGCGGCTCGCGAAAAAAGCTTTCGGATCTATTATATCGGTCATTATTTACCGGATTTGTCTTTGGAAACCATCTGGCGAATGGCGTCGATATGGCGCTGGGACGCCTGCTGTTTTTTGATAGATGCGCCGCTGCTGCTTTCCAGGCCGAACTGTGCCGGATTACCCAAAGCAATGGCCTTCAGGATTTCCATACCGAATTCTTCGCCTTTTTTAGGAGCGGCTTTTGTGGGCTCCGGCGTTGCGGGTATGGATTTTTCCTTCATGCTCATAACGCGGTTAACCGCATGTGCGACAATGCCCGTTATATGGGGTGCGACCAGTTCATGCAGAAGCTTTGCATCGTCAAACGCCCACGCCGTAACCTGCTGGCGCGCACGCGTGGAATTGCCGCCTGAGGCTTTCAAGGCTTCGCGGATGCGTTTTTCGGCATAATCGCGGTTCATGGCGGATTTCCCTAGTTGATTGACCTGATAATTATACATCAACCGGCAGAATCGTCCAACCCTGATTTCCCCTGTAATAATCCTGACTTACCACTCGTAACCGAATTTCAGCGTATATACGGAATCGCTTTTATCCGTGTCCGGAGCAGGATCGTTGTTAATATTTAGGTCCCAGCCAGCGGTTGCCGAAAATCCCCCTTTGATCGGAACACGCAAACCGCTTTCCGCATCGAACAAATATGCGCCCGGATTTTCGGAAGGCAGATAAAGACTGTGCTTGTGGAACAGGCTAAACAAATTATCGTAGAATTTCTGGTCGTAATCGATATTCCAGCGTGCGGCGATGCTGTTTTCGGTCTCGCCGCTTTCGTAATCCTGCCTTAGCCATGAAGGCCCAAGGCTAGCGGATAGATAAGTTTCATCCGTTTCATAAAATTGCCGTCCCAGACCAATACCGAGTACGGAGCGCAGATCAAGATCTGCAACGCTATCCTGACGTAAACTGGCGTTGTGGTTTATGTACCATTTCTCATCGCCAAGCCATGAAGGAGGCAAAAAGCGATCATAGTTGCCTGAAATTTCCCGGTTGTCCTGCGTGCGCTCCCCGCTGCTTTCCTGCCAATTGTAATCAATATCCAGATTGGCGCGGTCCCGTTCCCATTTGGCACGCGTTTCAAAATCCGCGTTTAGCGATTTTGTATCGCTGTTTCCCGTCTGCAGACCGAAACCGGCATTTGCTTTGCTCTTCCACTTTGCACCGAAAAGTCCAGCCTCTTCCGTTTTCCTTGCAGGCTCTTGCGCCTCCACTTTTACAGGCTGCGGCAAAGAATTTTTTGTCACACCGGGGATCGGCATGGCATCGCCTGCATCTGAGTATAACCCCGCGATTTCATTGCGTGGTATGCGTATAACGCTGCCATACTGGCTTGCAAAACGCACTTCGCTCTCTGTCGCATCCAGCCATTTCCCGCTTAAACGATCCCCATTATTTAGTTCGAGGCGCTCCGCACGGGCCTCGCTTGTAAGAATAGTGAGAAGAACAAATATAAAAAATAGACGCATAGCACCCCGCTTGTTTGTATAAGGACAACGAGGTTCGGCGCATTCTGTTCCGATTTTTTTTAATTAAGCCACAAGCGCGGCCAGTTCTTTCATAATCTGCTGTATGCCTTTAACGCGCTGCGGAACGGAATCCCACGAACGTACAGCGACCAGCTTTTGATCGGCGCGCAATTTTACCGTGCCGCGCGCCTCATTGAGCCAAACAAGAAGTTTGGGCAGATTGGGCGGGGAATCCTTATAAAATCCGATAACGGCGCCTTTTGGCCCCGCTTCGACTTTATCGACATTCGCGATACGGCACATTTGCTTGATACGCACGATGTCGAGCAGATTTTCCACTTCGTCCGGAATTTTCCCGAAACGATCGATCAATTCGGCAGCAAAAGATTCCACATCGGAATTGTCTTCAAGATCTGCCAGACGGCGATAGAGACTCATCCTTATGCCCAAATCTTCCACGTAATTCTCAGGAATAAGAACGCTTGTCCCCAGATTGATGGTGGGCGACCATTGGTCAGAGATAACTTCGTCGATATCTACGCCAGCGCGCGCAGCAGAGACAGCTTCTTCCAGCATCTGTTGATACAGCTCTACCCCCACCTCCTTGATATGGCCAGACTGCTCTTCGCCGAGCAAATTGCCTGCCCCGCGGATATCCATATCGTGCGACGCCAACTGGAAACCCGCCCCGAGAGTGTCCAATGTTTCCAGTACTTCCAGGCGTTTCTGGGCCTGCGCTGTCAGTTTATTCGTAGGCTCATATGTTAGATACGCATATGCGCGCAATTTTCCGCGTCCTATTCGCCCGCGTATCTGGTAAAGCTGCGCCAATCCGAACATATCGGAACGGTGCACAACCATCGTATTCGCACGCGGAATATCGATACCGCTTTCGATGATGTTGGTGGCGAGCAGAACGTCGTACTGTCCTTCGTAAAACGCCGTCATGCGGTCTTCCAGATCCGTTGGCGCCATCTGCCCATGCGCCGCGACAACCTTCACTTCCGGCACAAGCTCTTTCAGCGTTTTTTCTATATCTTCCATGTCACCGATGCGGGGGCAGACATAGAATGTTTGCCCGCCGCGGTAATGCTCGCGCAGTATAGCCTCACGTATGACAAGAGGATCGAACGGCAGGACAAAAGTACGGATGGCAAGCCTGTCCACCGGCGGTGTGGTGATAAGGCTCATGTCCTTCACACCTGTCAGGGACATCTGGAGCGTGCGCGGAATCGGCGTAGCGGAAAGCGTCAACACATGCACATCCGATTTTATTTCCTTCAAACGCTCTTTTTGTTTTACGCCGAACCGTTGCTCCTCGTCGACAATAACAAGGCCCAGTTGTGCGAATTTTATATTCTTGGCAAACAGAGCATGCGTTCCGACAACAATATTCGTTGTTCCATTTTCAAGCCCTTCGTGTGTGGCCTTGGCATCCTTGGCCGATACAAGCCGGGACAACTGCTCCACGCGCAGGCCTGTACCCTGAAAACGATTGAAGAAGTTCTGGTAATGCTGACGCGCCAGAAGCGTCGTAGGAACCACCACGGCGACCTGCACGCCCGCCATGGCGGCCACATAAGCGGCGCGCAAAGCAACCTCTGTTTTGCCAAATCCGACATCACCGCACACAAGACGGTCCATCGGTTGACCGCCCGCAAGATCGCCAATCACATCGTTGATGGATTTCAGCTGATCGTCAGTTTCCTGATAAGGGAACTTCATGGCAAACAGGTCATAGCTGTCTTTGTCGATCGTGAGAGGCTCCGCAGTCTGCAGCTGCCTTTGCGCGGCAATTTTGAGCAAGCCTTCGGCCATGATCATAAGGTCTTTTTTAACCTTGGCCTTGCGCGCCTGCCATCCGGCCCCGCCAAGCTTATCGAGTTGTGAAAATCCTTCGTCGGAACCGAAGCGTGAGAGAACTTCGATATTCTCGACCGGCACAAACAATTTATCATCACCCGCATAAACGATTTTCAGGCAGTCATGCAGAACACCGCCGGCTTTCAGTGTTTCCAATCCCACAAATCGCCCGATACCATGGTCTATATGCACAACGAGATCACCTTCGTTGAGAGAGGAAACCTCGGTCAGGAAATTGTCTGATTTCTTCTTTCGCGTCCGGCGTGTCAGGCGGTCGCCCAGAATGTCCTGCTCGGTCAGAACAGCGAGATCATTGGCGACAAATCCGTGCTCCAGCCCGAGAATGACCATCTCGTATTTCGTCTGGATTGCGGCATGGTCCATCATGCCTTTGAGGCGGTCTTTCGAACCTTCGGAATAACAGGCTATAACGACCTTTTTACCCTGCGATGACAAAACCGCCATGTGCGACTTCAACGCACCGAACACATCGCCGTCGGGCAGCGCGCGGATATCGCCGAAATCACGTCCTTTGCGCGCGCCAGCATCTTCAATGGCCGTTTCCGTCTCGGGCGCACCGAACGGCAAAATAGTGTCGGCGTAAACCGAAATTTTTTCCCACTCACCTTCACTCACATACAGTCGTGCCGGTGAGAGTGCGTGATATACGGTTCCGGTCAACGAAACATCGTTGTCTTTTTTCTTCTTTTTCTTAAGGGATTCCGCAAGCGTTTGGCGCGCTTCGTAGAAATCTTTTACCTGTGTCAGACGCGCGTCCGCAGCTTGTGCCGCGTGTTGGTCCATGCTCAAGCGCATGTCAGGGATATAATCAAAAATCGTATCCAGCCGCTCAAAGAACAACGGCAACCAATGATCCATACCATTATAGCGTCGCCCCTCGCTCACAGCTTCGTACAGCGGATCGGCGTTTGTTACAGCACCAAAACTCTCGCGATACCCTGCGCGAAACCGTTGGATGGATTCTGAATCGAGAAAGAACTCTGTAACCGGTCTTAGAGAAAAGAACTCCAGCTTGCCTTCTGTTCTTTGGGTGGCGGCATCAAAAGTGCGTATGCTTTCAACTTCGTCACCGAACAAATCTATACGCACAGGCAAATCCTGTCCCGGAGCGAACAAATCTATAATGCCGCCGCGAACGGCAAATTCGCCATGTTCCCGCACCGTATCGGTGCGTGTGTAACCGTTCTCAACCAGATATTCCTGCATACGTGCCACATCCACACGCTCGCCGACCTTTACCGAAAATCCTGCATGGTCCAAGGATTTCAAAGGTGTTGTACGCTGCATGGCGGCGTTGATGGTTGTGATCAGAATACGCGGCAGGAATTTATCGCTCTTGCGCAATTCGATCAGGCGCGACAATGCCGCAACGCGTTGCGCCACAATTTCGGCATTCGGCGACACGCGGTCGTACGGAAGGCAATCCCATGCGGGGAAATAAACCACTTCCACATCCGGTGCAAAAAATCCGATAAGTTCACAGAGCGCGTTGCCACGCAAATCATCGGTTGCGATATGGCACACGACATTACGTGTTTTCGCAGCGCCGCGCGCGCGCTCTGCCAGAAGTCTTGCATCCTGCCCTTCCGGCGCTCCGAAAATCTGGCGGCCAGTCTGGTTAGACGTTGTCTTTGGCGCGGGAGACGTCATGCTTCAAGAGTTTCTCTACAACCGGATTGATTACATTTGCCGGAACGGGCTTTTGTCCCGACACCCAGTCATACACGTCGGGGTCCGGTGTATGGAGCAATTCCTCGTACAAATCAAGCTCCGCCACGTCCATTTTGGGCACGTTGGCCTCTGCAAAAGTCCCCATAATCAGGTCCATTTCACGGGTGCCCCGGTGCCAAGAACGGAAAATAAGGCGTTTGCGTCTGTTGTCTAGGTCTGTTTGCTCGTTTAAAGTCATGGAAATACTCATACTTTAGTTTTAAATGTGATGCCACGGCCATTTTCTCTAGATCCGCTTTTTCGATCGATAACGGTCCTTCCGGGGGTGGGTCCGAAGAGCGTCAAGTTGTTTGAAAAACTCACCGGCGGCACCAAGATCCTTGATCTGCTCTGGCACAAGCCCATAGATTTCATCGACCGCTCCTACACGCCAAAACTGGCGGACGCGCTGGATGGCAAAATCGCGACCATCGAACTGTTCGTGCAAAAACACAACGCACCGCCGAAACGTTCCATGCCCTACAAAGTCTGGTGCACGGACGATACGGGCGCGATCAACCTCATTTTCTTCAACGCGAACAAGGACTGGATTGAAAAACAACTGCCGCTTAACCAGAAGGTCATCGTCAGCGGTCGCGTCGAGGTGTATCAGGGCAACCGCCAGATGGTGCATCCCGATTACATCGTCTCCCCCGAAAACAAGAACGGCATCGAAAAGCTGGAGCCGATCTATCCGTTGACCGCGGGCCTTACCAACAAAGCGGTGCGCAAGGCCGCGCAAGGCTCGCTCGTCGCAATACCCGATCTGCACGAATGGCTCGACGGCCCGCACAAGGCCCGTCATAAATGGCCCGACTGGAACGATGCAGTGGCGGCGCTGCACAATCCAAAAGACGGCACAGAGCTGGAACCCACTGCACCAGCACGCGAACGCCTCGCCTATGACGAACTCCTTGCGAACCAGTTATCGCTTGCGCTCGTGCGCCGTAAATTGCGGCGCCAAAATGGGCGTGCATGGAAACCCACGGGCAAACTGCACGAAAAACTGGAAAAGGCTCTGCCGTTTAAACTCACCAATGCACAGATCCGCGCATTATCCGAAATCGACGCGGATATGAAAGAGCCGCTTCGCATGCTTCGTCTATTGCAAGGCGATGTTGGATCGGGAAAAACCGTCGTCGCGGCCATGGCAATGATGAACGTGCTCGAAAGCGGCGCACAAGCCGCTATCATGGCTCCCACGGAAATACTGGCGCGGCAACACGCGCAAAGCTTCGCGCCATGGTTCGACGCGCTTGGCATCACATACGTTGTCCTTACGGGCCGCGACAAAGGCAAAGCCCGTGATAAACTTCTTGCACAGATTGCCGATGGCTCCGCGCAGGTCGTCATAGGCACGCACGCGATTTTTCAGGAAAGCGTTGAATTCCACGATCTGGGGCTCGCCGTCGTCGATGAACAGCACAAGTTCGGCGTTCACCAGCGTCTGCAACTGCAATCCAAAAGCCGCGGCGTCGATGTGCTCGTCATGACCGCAACCCCTATTCCGCGAACGCTTACCCTCACCGCCTACGGTGATATGGAAGTCTCGCGCCTCAACGAAAAACCGCCTGGCAGAAAGCCAATTGATACGCTGCTTATCTCTAACGATCGTGACGACGAAATGATTTCCGGCGTTGCCCGGCAGGTTGAAAAAGGAGCCCGTGTTTATTGGGTTTGTCCGCTTGTCGAAGAATCCGAGCTCATCGATCTGCAGGCCGCAGAAGCACGCTACGATATTCTCAAAGAACGTTTCGGCGATATCGTCGGTCTTATTCATGGTAAAATGAAACCGGCGGAAAAAGATTCCGTCATGGAAAAGTTCGCACGTGGCGAACATAAAATCCTCGTGGCCACGACTGTTATCGAAGTTGGCGTAAACGTGCCAGAAGCCACGGTGATGATTATCGAACACGCCGAACGGTTTGGCCTTGCGCAATTGCACCAGCTCCGCGGACGCGTAGGCCGCGGCGGCGACAAGTCGTTCTGCTTTCTGATGTACGATGACAAACTCTCAGTCACGGCAAAAGAACGCCTGAAAATCATGCGCGATACCGAAGATGGATTTGTCATCGCGGAAAAAGATCTCGAGCTGCGCGGCGGCGGCGAAATTCTGGGCACCCGCCAGTCGGGGTTGCCCGAATTCAAACTGGCCGACCTCACCGTTCATAGTGAGCTTCTGGCCACAGCCCGTGATGATGTTAAGCTCATCCTCAACAAAGATGAAAACCTTGACAGCGAACGAGGCAACGCCTTGAAAACATTGCTTTATTTGTTTGAACAAGATCAGGCCATCGCAAACATTAGAGCGGGCTAAAGCATTGAATTTGCTTTTTTAATGCATTTTTTGCTATTTTAAGGCACAACGTTATCGAAATTAAAAACATAAGGAATTGTGTCCCATGACTGTGCCCAAGCAACCTGAAGCCGCAGTACCCGAAAATGCTGCGCCTGAGAAGGTATCCGAGCAGACAAACGCTGCTGCGGTACAGGCTCCTGACCAGACAGCGGAAATTGCGCAAGCCCAATCTCCCAAACCTGTGAATCCGGACATTGAAGAAGGGCTGGACGCCATATACCCGAATTCCAAACCTGCCGAAGAAGCACCGGGCGTGGCGTTTGCCAACGAAGACGCGCAGGATGCCGCAGATGCAGCAGCCGCCAAACGCAGCCGCGACCAGATCGAATTTCTTTCCGTCCAGCAATTGATCGAAGAGATTCAAGCCTCGCGCGAAGCATTGAACAATGAAGAAGGCGAAAAGCACATCAGATCTTATATTGATGCGCTGAATACGGGCTTCAAGCAACAATTTGTGGTTCCCAAGGTTGCGGCGGATGCCCCTGTAAACAACGGCCAGCTTTTCCTGAATGTTATTGATGGACTGCAAACAAAACCCAACGATACAAACGACAACCTTGTCACAAAAGCCTTGCAGGGTCTGAAGTTCAAATCCGTCGATGCAAACGCAACTATTTTTGGAACAACGTCCGGCAGCGGAAACATTCATATCACCGATAAAGGAATCCATTTCCACGCAGTGAACGATTCGTCAAAGAAGGCGACCGGAAAATTTACCGAAGTAGAAGCACGCCAGATTGCCCTGCTGGTCATGCATAACAAGGATATGCTGCCGCCCAACGCTATCCGCCTGACAGGCACCAAGGAGCAAAAGGCCCTTATCCAGTCCGAAATCGATAAACTCTCTGCAACCCTGCCGGAAGGCGCTAGACCTGTCCTCAGCGCGAAAAAAGAACCCTCTTTCTGGGGAGCGTCCGCACCTTTCGCCAAGCAGGCTGCGGCACCAGAGACTACGCCTGTAAAGACTGAAGCACCGGCTCAGCAACCCGCCGAATCCAAACCGAAAGCAGGCGACGTGGAAGCGGCCGCGAAAGATTCTTCTGCAGAGACAACCGTTGCGGATACGCCCGCGGCAGAAGCACCTGTATCCGGCAATGCAAAAGCCGACAACACGAGCGAACAGCAAGCACCGCCAGTGCTTGACCTTTCCGCTTATGACATGGACGGTGAACAGGATCAGGCGGCACGTGACCGTATGGAAGAACTTTTGAACCAATATCCTGACATGACTCAAAATGCTGAAGCTGTTACGATCTACCCCAGACCAGAAGGTGTGAGCGCGTTTAAAGTAAGAATGCAGGAACCTTCCAGCGATCTTTCAGAGATGAAAGACGTCATCTTCACGCAAGAAGAGAACAGACTTAAAGTTCAGACGATCGAAGGCGACGACGTATACGCACGCCTGACCACAAAGCCTGTACAAAAAGCAGAAACAAAGCTGAGCGGTGACTTCGACACGGTACGTCAGGATGCGCCAGCAGGTGCCTCTACAGAGGAAAATCCACAAACCCCCGCGCCGCAGGTTTTGCCCAAAGCCGATGGCCCGGGTCAGCACATAGCGTAATCAACGAACTCTTTCCGGCGGCGTGATAATGCCGCCGGAAGCTATCAGCTTCACGGCCTCTTCCACACTCATCGATAGATAAATAACGTCTTTTTTGGGAACAAAAACGACAAATCCTGCTGTTGTCGGCGTGACCGGAATATAAATATTCAAGACCTCACTGCCTCCTCCCACGCTCTGAATTTCTCCCGGCGTCACGCCCGTCACAAATCCGATCGTCCATGAATTTGGATGCGGGTATTGAAACAGGACGACATCGCGAAACGCCGTGGATTGCGTTCCTATCGTCATTTCAAATACCTGCTTGATGGCTTTGTAAACCGTGTTGATCAAGGGCATGCGATCAACAATGAATTCCGTTGTGCGAATAATCAGCCGCCCGACGAAAT
>JAPJRC010000069.1 GCA_030824805.1 Micavibrio sp. | reverse complement strand
CCTTAACCATAATTGCGCCAACTCTGGCTCACGCCGCAGAGAGGACGATTTCCGGCGATACTTATTACGGATGCACAAACAAAAAAGACTTTGAAGATGTTGTCCGATTACATGCGGACGGAGACACCGAAGCCGCCAAGCAGCTTCTCGCTTTCGGCATGACAATGGGTGCTTGCACGATCTTCAAAAAGGGCGAAGCGGTTTATACCGTTAAACCGGGTGTTTTAACGGTACAAGTGCGACGAAAAGGCGATCCTACCCCCTATTGGACAGCCATCGAAGCCATCCGGTGATCACCATGAAACGTACGCTTATTTTTGCTATTCTGATTTTGTCTGGCTGCGGGGGACTTCCGAACCATCTTCGCACAGTGCCGGGTGCTGCGATGCCCAAAGGCATAACATCCTGTAAGGGCGGATATGATGAGGTCGACAGATGCCGGGAGTGGAAGGATAAGGACTTGACCCGCTGTATAAATCCTAAGGGGGCGGATCAGGTGGAAGTTTTTGTGCCATGCTCGTCCATTAAAGGGAAAATCTAGGCTTAGGATTACCTCCGATAATCTTTCATTATCGGAGATAAAAAATAGCCGCTTTGGGGTTGCTATACAGCTTGAGAAAGCAGTAAGCCTCATACATATTATTTGAATGTGCGCCCGTATTCGTTCCCCGAAAGACCTGAGCCAGCTTCCCAAAGCCCTTTATCACGGCCCGTTGGTGAATTTTGAATTCAACCCGAACGTTGCGCCCACCGAAAAAGTCCCGATGGTGATTACAAATCAGACGGGGCGCATGATGGTTCTTGGAAAATTCGGCATCACGCCTGTGTGGGCTATAAATAAATCGACAATCTTGATCAATACTAAGGCAGAGACGATCAGGGAGAAGCCAACGTTTAAGTCTGCCTATCAAAAGCGGCGTTGCATCATTCCTGCTGACGGATTTTATGAATGGAAAGAAGAGCGCGGCATCAAGCAGCCCTATTATTTTCATCGCAAGGATGGCCAGCCGATTTTGTTCGCGGGAATTTGGGAGTTGGTAGAAAAGAACGCAGAGAAAACCTATTCATTTTCTATCGTGACGTGTGAGCCGAATGAATTGGTCATACCTTACCACGACCGTATGCCGCTCATTATTGATGACTTTGACACTTGGCTTAATCCTGAGGGCGATCCCCTTGGTAAACTCCGTCCGCTGCCGCCTGAGTCGTTTTCAGTCCGCCCTGTTAACCCGGCTATGAATAAGCCGAGCGAAAAAAATCTTTCCGTTATAGACGGTTAAGCACCCCTCAATAAATGTTCTTGCTTTGTTCTCTTCTTGGGGAGTATGAGTCTATCCCCATGCGGAAACCAGACACGATTGAAAAGCTCTATCTCGATTTCGACGGCTTCTTTGCCTCCGTAATGCAGCAAGCCATGCCGCGTCTTCGAGGAAAGCCTGTCGGGGTCATTCCGTTTGAAACCTCAGCGGCTAATTCCACCATCGTGATTGCCTGTTCTAAGGAAGCGAAAGCCAAGGGCTGCAAAAACGTTATGGGGGTGAAAGAAGCCCGTGCGGTCTGCCCCGATATAGTGTTGGTCATGCAGCGACCTGATCTTTTCCGCCGGGCGCATAACGCTCTTCTAAGTGAGATTACCTGTGAAATCCCCATAGAAACGGTCAAGTCGATTGATGAACTGTGTTGCAAGCTGGATGATAAGGATATTACCGATCCTCACGGGTTGGCGAGGCGGATCAAGGACCGCATCCATAAAAACATTGGCGATCAGATAACCTGTTCAATCGGTTTTGCTGCTAACAGAATGCTTGCCAAGATCGCCTGTAAGATCGACAAGCCAAACGGGGTCACAGTCTGGCGACCGCAAGACATGCCAGGACCATTATTTAATCTTGAATTTGACAGTATTCCCGGCGTGGGAAGCCGCATGGCTGATAGACTTAATCAAGCTGGCATTCATTCTGTCGAGCAGCTTTACAACGCACAGCCAAAACATCTGCGCGCGCTTTGGCGGAGCGTGAATGGCGAGCGTATGTGGTACGCGTTACATGGCTATGACATTCAGGCACAGCCGACAACACGAGGAATGTATGGACATGCGCGGGTATTGCCCCCCGGTTGGCGCACAGCCGATTATGCCCGATCATGTTCAAGGTTGCTTCTAACCAAAGCTGCAAGACGAATGCGCCGTGATAATTATTTTTCCAGTTCGCTATGGCTCTGGCTTGATATGCGCGAAGGTTCATGGAGCAAGGCATTGGAAATGCCATGCGTTCAAGATGATTTTGCCTGCCTCGAGGCCCTCAATCTTCTTTGGCAAAACGCGCAATTAGAAATTTCAACGAAAGCAGAAGTCGTTCGCGTTGGCGTTACGTTAGGTGATCTTTCACCCGCGACAGAGCGGCAACTTGATCTCCTGCTGAATGACGATCAACAACGCCAGAAATGCGAAGTGCTCACCAGTATTATAGATGGCCTGAACCGCAAGTTCGGTAAACGTGTCGCGACTATCGGGCCGTGGGTTCCACCACCCGGCGGCTATGCGGGCGGCAAAATTGCATATAATCGAATTCCATCAGCGGAGGACTTCTGGTGACGTGGCAGGAAGATACGGCATTGAGAGATTTGGATGACAGCACAGTCATAGAGGCAACGTGCATACGCTGTTTGCATGTCTGGTTACAAAGCCCTCTCCAGCTTTTGTTGAAGGTCGATCACCGGGACGTTTCTATGGATGAGGTCGCCAAAAATTTGGCTTGTCCGCGTTCCGGCTGCCGCCATGTGGGAGTGCGTATTGCGCTTATCCAAAATCAAGAAACCAGTGGATTTGTGGGGGGGATGCCATGAGCTTCTTACTTTTGATAACATTCGATCAGAAGAAATTTTAGGGCTGAAAATGAGGATAATTTCTAGCAGAGAATAAAAAATCTTGCTTAATCAGCGCACTTCCTTAATCTAGAACATAGCGGAAACATCCCAATCCCGGTAATTTTATGAAAAAATCAGAATTAAATTGCGTCTCGCTATTTTCGGGCGGCGGAGGTCTAGACTTAGGGCTTGAAGCAGTCGGCTTTGAAACTGTCTTTGCAACAGACATCGATTACCATAGCTGCATCACTCTCCAAGAAGGCGCAAAAGCAGCCAAGGCCAGAAAAAAGCCTTTTCTTCGGGGGGCCAAAGTTCAGCAAGCCAATGTCATCGATCTCGATGGTAAAAGCATTTTGCGCGAAATAGGGATGAAAAAGGGCGAGTTGCCTCTTCTGGCTGGCGGCCCACCTTGTCAGGCATTTAGCGTTTTCGGGAAGCGAAAGGGGCTCGAAGACCCGCGTGGTGAGCTTAGCTATCATTACCTAAGAATACTGGCAGACATGTCGCCTAAAGCATTTGTTTTCGAGAATGTTTTTGGACTTCTAACAATAGAGGGGGGCGAAATTTTCAAAAATCTTTGTGAAAAATTAGCGAACCCCGCTAAAGGCTTATACTACAAGCTTTCGGTACATCGATTGAATGCAGCCGATTATGGCGTACCCCAATTTAGAGATAGAGTTTTCATTATTGGAGATCGCGAAGGCGAAGAAGTGTCTAGCATCAGACCGATAACATCGGAAAATCCTGCGCCAAATGAAAAAACTTATGTCTGGCGTACAGTGCGTGATGCGCTTAACGGTATGCCGCCTATGGGCTTGCAGCATCTTCCTAACCATATTGGGAGAAAACATGGTCAAGAAATTATCGACAGGTATGCTGCGATGAAAGCGGGAGAAAGGGATAGTAAGACTCGTATCAATAAACTTGATTTAGCACGACCTAGCTTTACTATCATCGTAGGCTCAGATGCTGGTGGCGGTAAGGGGCATATCCACCCGAAATTGCCGCGAGAAGTCACGCCGCGAGAAAGCGCGAGAATTCAATGCTTTCCGGACTGGTGGGCTTTTTCAGGGACATCTAGGCATCCTATCAGGCAGGTCGGAAATGCTGTTCCTACTCTTTTAGGCAGTGCGGTGGGCAATGCCATCCGCAAAAATTTGTTCGGCAAGCGTGAAATACCCCTAGACTCTTATTTAATGACGCTCGATCAAACTCATCTTTTCCCTGAACTTTTCGAGAGAATGGCTAAAGCTTCATAATACAAAATTGTCGCTGGTTGATGTATCGAAATTGTATATTTTGAAAGACCCTTCTTCGTACCATGCAAGCTTTATGCCGCGGTCATTGTAGAGGAATTCCAATACCCATCCCTCGATCAGACTAAGCGGGGCTTTATCCAGCACGATCACTAAATTAACGGTTTGGGGCCATAGAGCGCGGCCCCGCCAGCGATACTCATAGAGCTGAACGATAGCTTTCCTGATTTGGTCTTTAACATTACTTTCGGTGCATGTTTTTGCTTCAAAAATCCAGGCTTCGTCACCGTTAATCACTGCCATATCATAACTTGAAGGGTCTTCTGTAGGGATAAGCCCTTGAGTTTTTATTAAACTCGCCAACGCCTTTAATAAATACGCATGCCCTAATGAAGCTTTCTCCAGTAACTCACGCCGCTTTTGAGGATCAGGGGTCGAAGCACTGCCTGTGGGATTAAATGTTGGAATTGACTCGCGGTACTCGCGCCCAGCAATAGAAAAATCAGTCGCCTGCCGCGTTGGCTCCGCTTCAACTGGTATCCTTGTCTCGGCTACAATTATGTCAGAAGCAATTCTTGTACGAAGTGCTCTGCCGCTAATTTCAGATAGCGCGTTAATGTCTTTAAGTGTCCATCCGCTGTCCGAATGTGTCACTGCATCCACATCCTCAAGCCTTGATAGCATAGCCCGTATTCGGCGTTTTCTTGTATCTGTAAAGCTGCCATGTGGGCTTGATAATGCAGTATCTAAATTATCTTCACCCGGCCTGTAATTACCCATCACGCCAAATTCAAAATCTTCGAGGGTCCAAACTTTTCTCGGTTTTTCTAGTATTGCTGTTGCGAGTATTGAAAATGGCCTTTCATTTTCCTCTTCATGGTTGGCTAACGCATTAACCAAAACTTCTCTGACTGTGATTTCTCCAATTACGAAACTCTCGCCTAACGGCGTCAATCGCATCCGTCCCCCGGAAGCATCCACTAATCCTAATCGAGCCCATGTATTTGACCTGCGGAATATCGTTCGAGAACTACCGTCGCTTCCACGTGATACCCATGTGATGTGCGGAAACAGATCACGAAGTCTGCCAAACAGGGGAGACTCCGGGTCTGTGTGTGGGGCAATTCCCAGTCTGCCTATTTCCTTTGCTACCCCCTCTATGACATCAGGTCGCCAAGTTTGCTCTCCGCCCTGATCCAGCCCCTGCCAATTACTATGATATTTGCTCATTTTCATACCTTCATTTAAGTGCATGAGAGATTTTCTGTTCTAGCTTTTTAAGATTGCCTATCTCGCATTCCCATATTATTAGCACTTTCCAGCCGAGTTTTTTTAATTCTTTTACCCGCATCTTATCGCGCATCACATTACCGGTAATTTTCGGCTCCCAATATCCTAGATTGCTTTTGGGAAGTCTGCCATCGCGGCATTTTTGGTGATTATGCCAAAAACATCCGTGAACAAAAATTACGGTTTTGTGCTTTGCCAGGCAAATGTCAGGTTTTCCGGGCAGCATTTTATTATGGAGACGAAACCTGAAGCCTAATTGGTGGAGCAATGACCGCACTGCTTTTTCTGGCTTAGTGTCCTTGCTTTTTATTTTGGCCATTATGTGGCTACGGGTTTTTTTATCAACTGTATCGGGCATGATCTGTTATAAATAGCCTATAAAAGCGGCCAAGACAGCTTAACGATTTCATTTATAGAGAAAATTTTGCTTATTGCACTTGTCAATAATCAGCGCGTTTCAGCAACCCCTAAACTGAAGGGGCTTTGCCCCGTCTGTCAGGAGCCTGTAACTGCGAAATGCGGAACGCAACGCGCTTGGCATTGGGCGCATGTTTCCAAGAAAGAGTGCGATAGCTGGTGGGACGAGACGGAATGGCATCGGGCATGGAAGAGTCATTTTCCGCTCGAATGGCAGGAAATTGTACTGTTCGATACTCAATCAGGCGAAAAACATATCGCAGATATTCGCACCAAACATGAGCTTGTGATTGAGTTCCAGCATTCGCCCCTTGATCCGCAAGAGCGCGTCAAGCGCGAGGCTTTTTACAAGAATATGATTTGGGTGGTTGATGCAGCCCATAGAAGAAATGATTATAAGCGTTTTGTGAAAGGCTTCCCGCAATTTTTGAACACGCATAAAAAGGGGATGTATCTCGTTACCTTTCCTGAAGAAAGCTTTCCTGTAAATTGGGTTCAAAGTTCCAAACCGGTTTTCTTTGATTTTAGAGGGATCGCTCCATCTGACCCACCAGATAACGGGCGCGAGCTTCTCTGGTGCCTCTTGCCGGGCCGTGTAGAACGCTGCGCTATCTTGATCGCGCTTAATCGAGGCGATCTTGTAACTGAAGCTACGGAGCATTCCGACTTGGTAGAAGTTCTGCTTAAAGGGCATATCGAGGCAAATAATTTCCTGATTTTGTCACGACAGCGGATGCAGCCGCGCCTGCCGCCGATGCCTCCGCGATATAATTACAATTCCCGGCGGCGGAGACGACTTTAATCTTGACACCCGCTATCCGATTTTAACAGGCATATGCGAACTTTTCTGACTTTTGGAATATCCAATCAAAACTCAAAAAATAACCTGCCCAGCAACGCCCAAACCCCGGCAACGTAATTTTTTAGACCCTTATCATTTACCCGGTCGCATGTTTTGAAGTTTTTTAGGTTACGGCCCTAAAGGGACATTACAGGGACATTCAGAAATGAAAAGAGAGGGCTGAGGACGGGTAAGGATGACTGTCAGGGATAATTCAATCTTGCATAACTTGTTGTTTTAATTATCATACAGTTTCGTTAGTTATCATGGTGTATCGGGACAGGGATAATACCTACCTGTTTTGTAAACCGAAGGTCGGCGGTTCAATCCCGTCCACCGGCACCATTTTCAAAATTAATTGCAGATTTTAGTTATCCCGACGCCAAATCAGGCGATTCAGGCTGATTACGCGGTCGATATCGCGTGTTGGTTCGGTCTGTTCCGGACGTTTGTCAGACATTGTAGCCTCCCATATGTTTCTTATTTCGCAAGCGCTAACAAAAACACCCCGCTTGTGGTTCCAGTCTTTGCCGCTTTTCGCTCCCATGGCATGCCGTTTGCAAAGATAAATATGCAGACCAATCAAGCTAAGGGGTTGATATATGGATATTTCATCGCTTCTGGGTCGGAGCCCCAGCCTTCTGGATTTTATGAACGGGGGGAAATCAAACCTGTTTGACGGCGTGTCCCAAGGCGTGGCCGAAAAGGTCAACCGCATTGTAACGCTGGCCAATGGCGGGGCGGACGACACCACGGGTTCGAGCGTAAACATATCCCTGTCAGAAGAAGCACAGGCACTTCTGGCAGAAAGCAACGGCGCTTCCGACAGCAAGATTTCCGGTGTTCAAAAAGGCGCACAGAATTTCATGATGAGCTTTTTCGACCAGAGCGATGTGGATTTCAGCAAATTGTCCGCTGAATCCCTCGATCTTATCCAAGGTCTGGGAGAGGTTATTGCAGGTTCGGGCGGCACGGCCCGCGACATCACGACCGATGCGGCGGAAAGCAAATATAACGCCAACCGCAAGGTCTACACGTTGACCGGGGCCGGCACGCGTCTGCGCGTGGCCATCGATTACGCCGCGGACGGCGCGCCATCGAAATTGTCGGTCACGGATATTACAAACGGCGTCGTCGAAACCGCAGAAATCACGCTTGGCAAGGAAGACGGCGAGACGGTCATGAATATCGTGCGCACGCAGCGCGAATACCAGAACGGCCATATGGTCAAGCTGTCGGATATAGATCCGCTTTCTGTTGACCTCTACGCAAAAGCAGAGGCCGCGTAATACGCGGCCCCGGGAGTTGATTTAATGTTTGCTCTGGATCCTGTCCATAAACGCAAGCATGATCGCTGTTAGGACCATCGACAAGTGAATGCCTGTTGTCCACGCAAGTTCTGCGGGGCTGTGGTTTTTTACATCGAGAAAGATTTTCAGCAGGTGGATCGACGAAATCGTCACGATCGATGCAGACAGCTTTACTTTCAAAGACGAGGAATCAAGCTTTCCAAGCCAGGACAATCTGCGGTTATTCTTGGGGAGATTGAGTTTCGAAACCGAATTCTCGTAACCGCTGATAATCACCATAATCACAAGACCGCCGACAAGCACCTTGTCGACAAAAGTGAGCATCATCACGAGCAACTCATTTTTTTCGTAGGCGAAGAGATTCCCTGCGAAATGATAAACCATGCCCAGGAAATGCGCGCTGAAAGCAAGAAGAGCGACCACCATCCCGAGAAACATCGGCATCAGCAGCCAGCGGCTTTCGAAGATCAGGCGTTCTATAAAAAGCTCGATCTTGTAGGGCCAGGAATTCTCTATCCTGTCCTCAATTTTTTCGATGAGGGTGTCCTCATCGCGCAAAAGGCTTTTCTGGTTTTCTATGATGTCTGTCACGTGCGTCCCTTTCCTGTTACCCCGGGGTTCTGGAAGGGATTTCGGGCCCCCTCATTCACCGGAAAAAGTTTTTCCAATGCGGTCCGACATCACGATAAGCAAAAACAATGCTTTAGCGTCAGAGGGGCCCGGCCCGCACCGTGTTATATAATAACAGGATGTATAAAGCAAGTAGAAAAAAGACAATATGTAAACAGAAAAACAAAGATTTTTGCTGTTATTGAATAGATTTAAGTATTGTCGCTGTCACTGCATATTATGACTTGATCTATTCAGAAACGGCCGCCCGAAGGCGGCCATCTATATTTAAGCCTGAGCTAATGGATCGTATTCCATACCCCAGTCTTCCGCCCAGAGTTTTGGCTTTTCTTTTATGAACTTGGCCACGAGATCG
This sequence comes from Micavibrio sp., assembly GCA_030824805.1. Taxonomy (GTDB): domain Bacteria; phylum Pseudomonadota; class Alphaproteobacteria; order Micavibrionales; family Micavibrionaceae; genus Micavibrio_A. The sequence continues at coordinate 1,903 of JAPJRC010000069.1, read as the reverse complement.
ATGCAGGGCTGGTGGCGCATCACTGTCACTTCGACGCCGCGGGAGCGCAGGAACTCGACATTGCCTTCGGAATTGACCGTATCGCCGACAACTACGCTTTTGATGTTGAACTGCGCAATCGTGCCCGCACACATCATGCAGGGGGAAAGTGTCGTGTACATGGTAACGCCGCGATAGGATTCCCGCGCGCCGGCCGCGCGCATCGCAGACATCTCCCCGTGGATGATCGGGTTGTTTTCCTGCACGCGCATATTGTGGCCTTCGCCGATGATTTCGTTGTTTTCATCGATCATCACACCGCCGATCGGGCAGCCGCCTTCGTTATAGCCTTTGAGCGCAAGCGCATAGGCGCGGTCCATGAAATACTGGTGCTGTTCTTCGATAGAATTGAATGTCGGCATGATGTTTGATCCCTGTGTTTGGATAATAAAAGACCTCTTTTCCATACTGCGAAAAGAGGCCGGATCAAAGTGTTATGTTGGAATTACACGCGTTCGTCGAATGTGTTTAAAAGCTCATCCGACATCTCGCTCGCCGTTTTCAGGACCGAGATATTGGCCTTGTAGCTGATTTCGGCAAGCTTCAAATTCACCGCTTCTTCGGCGAGGTCCACATTCGGAACACCGACTTGGCCGTCGGCGTTGGCGAAAGGCGAATCGGGGGCGTAAGCGTTCACAAACCCCGGTTTTTTCGGGATGTTCGTGGCGCTAGTGCCCCCGGATTCGTTGGCTGTCTGAATGGTGGTCAGCGCCTGAAAGGGCTGATTTGGGCTGGCGGGGTCAAGCGACCCTGCGCTGGAAGCGTTGGCGATGTTACTCGCGCTCGCCTCCACACGTTTTCCGGCGGCAAACAGGCCTGTCAAAGCGGTGGATATGGCACCAATCATCTTTATAGGGTACCATGAATCCGTTAAAAGTTATTGTATATTCGCCGAAACGGCTAAGAAGGACCTCAGGAACGTGAAAACCAAGCTTTTGATCTGCATGGGAATTTTGATGTTGGGCACGGCCGTTCCGGCACATGCCGAACAAAAACCGTGGATGTTCGGCTGGTGGCCGGGCCACTGGGAATGGACGTCCTACAAAAAATTCCATCCCTATCTGGAGAATGGAAAAGAGACCCAGAACCAGCAATGGGCGGCCGAAGACTGGTACGTGCAGGACTGGCTCTCGCAGAATAAAGACAACTTCGCGCTGATCGACGGCTTTTTCAAAGCCGACATCCTGCGCAAACAGACATCCGACGACGATGTGCCTGTGTTGATCGTCGGTCCGCAATTCTACCGCCTTGGTGGTTTCGACAAGCGCCGTGTGGTGACAACGCTGGATACGGTTTACGGTATCACAGAGCGTGGGTCGCATCCCGTAATCGTGCTTAAGGACTGGCACACCAAACGTGAAATCGGTTTGTTCTCCAAAGAAGGCTTGCAGCTGGAATAATCAGACCGGCCCTGCTTTTTGCACTTCGGCGCGTGCCAGTTTCGCGAGCTTTTGTTCCCGGTAGATGATGAAAACATTCGAGGCGATAACGATCACGCCGCCGATGAAGATCGCCTTGTCCGGCCATTCATTCCAGAACATCCAGCCGAACGACGTGGCCCAGATAATCCCGGAATAGTTGAACACGGTGACGATAGAGGCCTGCGCGTTCTTATAGGCGACAGACAGCAAAAGCTGCGCGATCACGCCCGAAAGTCCCAATCCTAAAATCAGCGGCGCTTCGTTCCAAGTCGGCATCGTGAAGACGAGCGGCATGGGAATGAGCGAGACAAACGTGCCGATGAACACAAAATAGAATGTAACGGTCTCCGGCTTTTCCGTTTTGCCGAGATAACGCAGGATCGTTTGCAGTGTTGCGTGCATAGTGGCCGCGCTCAGCGCCACGGCAACGCCCTGCATGTTGA
>JAPJRC010000068.1 GCA_030824805.1 Micavibrio sp. | reverse complement strand
ATGTAATATTCGCCGTCATCCGTTTCGGGCATGGCATCGCGGTCGGAAGCGATCGCGCCTTGCGAGATCCAGTACTTCACGCGCTCTTCATTGAACTGAACGCGCTTTGCATCGTCTTTCGCGAGCAGCGGGTTGTAGGTGCCAAGTTTCTCGATGAAGCGGCCATCGCGTGGGTAACGCTTGTCGGCCACTACGATCGAGTAGTGCGGGCGGTTTTTACGTCCACCGCGGGACAGTCTGATTGCTAGTGCCATAGTTTTAGTCTCCTTTAGTTTTCAAGTTTTGTTTTAAGAGTTTCAATTATCGTTTCTTGCGATTCTTTTTCGTGCCGCCGCGTTGCGGGAACCCGCCCATCGGCATGCCGCCCATTCCACCAAGGCCAGGGAGGCCACCCATGCCGAGCCCGGGCAGACCTTTCGGCAGTGCGCCACCGAACGGGTTGGGGCCGAGGTCCGGCAATTTGCCAGAGGCCATTTCTTCAGCCATTGATTCATCGAGCATGGCTGCATCACGGTCACCCATCATGCCTTTCATCATGCCCATCATTTTGCCCATGCCCATTTTCTTCATGCGCTTCATCATGGTTTGCATGTCGGCCTGTTGCTTGCAAAGCTTGTTCACGTCCTGCACGCTCGTGCCAGAACCTTCGGCAATACGGCGGCGGCGCGAAGCGTTCATGATCTGCGGTTTCTCGCGCTCTTCCTTGGTCATGGAAAGAATAATCGCTTCCTGACGTTTCATCAGGTTGTTGTCCATCTTGCCTTCGAGCTGCGAAGCCATCTTGCCGAGGCCGGGCAACATTTTCACGAGCGCGCCAACGCCGCCCATTTTGTCCATCTGGCGGAATTGCGAAAGCAGATCGTTGAAATCGAATTTGCCTTCGTTGAATTTCTCGGCCATGCGCTGGGCATCTTCGGCCTCGATCGATTCCGCCGCGCGTTCAACGAGCGATACAACATCGCCCATGCCGAGAATACGGCCCGCGATACGATCAGGGTGGAATGGCTCCAGCGCATCCCATTTTTCGCCAACACCGAGCAGCTTGATCGGCTTGCCTGTAACGGCACGCATCGAGAGCGCAGCGCCGCCGCGTGCATCGCCGTCGATACGGGTGAGCACAATACCGGTGATGCCAACTTTTTCATCGAAGGCTTTGGCGACGTTCACTGCGTCTTGTCCTGTCATGGCGTCCGCCACGAGCAGTTTTTCGACAGGGTTTGCGAGTTTGGAAACAGAGGCCACTTCTTCCATCAACGCTTCGTCGATAGACAGACGGCCCGCCGTGTCGAGCATCAGAACATCAAACCCGCCGAGCTTTGCTTCTTTTAGTGCGCGTTCGGTGATTTGAATAGGCGTCTGGCCGGCGATGATTTCGAGCGTGGCAACGCCTGTTTGTTCGCCAAGAATTTTCAACTGGTCTTGCGCGGCAGGGCGGCTCGTGTCGAGCGAGGCCATCAAAACTTTTTTGCGGCCTTTATCGGAAAGGAACTTCGCGATCTTTGCCGTCGATGTCGTTTTACCCGAACCTTGCAGACCGACCATCAGGTACGCGGAAGGCGCAGGACCGAAATTCAGATCGCTTGCGTCGCTGCCAAGCATTTCGACGAGCGCGTCGTGAACGATCTTCACAACCATCTGCGCCGGCGTGACGGATTTGATCACATCCTGTCCGATGGCTTTCGCTTTGACGGATTCGATAAAGTCTTTGACGACGGGCAGGGCGACATCGGCCTCGAGCAGTGCCACGCGGATTTCGCGTGCTGCCGTGTTTACATCTTCTTCGCTCAAACGGGTTTTGCCCCGCAGAGAGGAGAAGATATTGCCAAGCTTGTCGCTCAAAGATTCGAACATTAAAAATCCCAAAACAGTTTTGCCGCAGTGGGCGTAACTTCGCCGGCTGCGGTGTATCCTTGGACACGGTACTCTTACCGATCACAGGAAATTTGGCTGGAAAGTAGGCGAAGAAGCCCGGCACGTCAAGGAATTAACGCGACTTAATAATTGACATAATAAAATGCAATGCTTATAAATCTTGTCTATGTTAGCCAAGGCCGATATCGCCCTCGTTCGTGACTATATATATGAAAGCTTTCCCGAACTGGAAGGGCGCGTTGCCATCCGCCATATGACTCCGTTACCAGTCCCTAGAATCTTCGAAAGCCGCGACGAGCAAGCGGAATACCATTCGATCAAATCGGGGCAAGCGCAGCAGGTTATTGAGGAGTTTATCGGACAATTATCCGGTAAACACGCGGCTTTGGCCGGCGATGCCATCCGCCGCATGAGTTATCAGGGCCGCACGGCTTTTAAGAAAGACTGCACCAGCTATCTGCCATTCAATTTGCCGCTCAACTCTTACACCGAAGATAATCAGCTGGCGCAGGACCTGTATCTGATAGCCCAGTTTCCGCGCACCTGGAACGGTGCTGAGATTTATCAGCGGTTTATGGGGGTAAAGCCGGACCCGGAGATACTCCCTGCAGGGTTTGGTCAGGCTATGAAGGTTTTTGCCATAACCCATGAATTCGGCCATGCGGCGCTTGGCAACGGGATCGACAATGAATCCGATGTCATCCATGAACGCCAATGCGATATTTTGGGGTATGCCGGCATGACACGGATTATGGGTGAGGAAATAGCCCGTCCGGCGATGCGGTTGTTCAAGGAGTTCAGGCAACATGGAGCCGAAACCACACAATATCATCACACCGCTGAGGTTTTGGATATGGCTCTCAAGGAAGGGGCTATCGAGGGCAAGCGCCTCTCCGCCCGCGATGCGCTACAATACGGCGCAGAACTACACGCTCGTTTCGTTTAATACTTAAATTCTTCCGGATCTTCGGACACCAGCTCCATAACCGCGAAATTGGTTTCGGGGTTGATGATGTTCAGCTGCGGATTGGCCGCGCTTGTAGCGCCAGCTTTATCCTCGCTTGGTCTGTCAGGACTACGAAGCAAGCTGATAGGATCATATCCAAAGATATGCTCATATAATGAAGGATCATTCCCCTTTGGCGAATTGCCGTTATGGGGATTTTTTCTTAGTGCCCAAATGGTCGGCTCGGGCGCTATAACGCGCGGGTCGATGTCTTTTGCTTTGGCCTTCATGCTCATACCAACGTGTATACGGGTGGAAAGTTCATAAAGGTTAAAATTTCATTACGTTCTTCGTATGGCAGGTTTGGCCACTTTTCTGCCGGAAGTGGGGCAGCGGCGATCTCGCGCTCGTAAAAGGCTGGCAATAATAAGCGGCAGGCGTATATATGGCTTATGGGCCTTTCTTTTATAAAAATGCACGGCATAGGCAACGACTTTGTCATCATCGACTGCCGCACGTCGGGCCGTATGCTAGAACCAAAGCTTGCCGCTTTCCTGACTGACCGCCGCTTGGGTGTGGGTTGCGACCAGCTTATTCCATTGATGCCACCGGAAGACCCGTCGGCTGACATATATATGCGCATTGTTAATCCCGATGGTTCGGAATCCGGCGCCTGCGGCAATGCGACACGCTGTGTGGCTGACCTCATTATGAAAGAAACGGGCAAAGACGCCGTAACGATTCAAACAAAAGCCGGGCTTTTGGCCTGTACGCGGGCCGAAGACGGGCAAATCACGGTTGATATGGGCGTTCCCAAGCTTGAATGGCAGCAAATTCCAGTCGCTTTTGAATGCGATACACTGCATTTACCTGTAAAATCTGTCTATAAATTGATTAAAAACCCGCCTGTAGGGGTAAATATGGGCAATCCACACGCTGTTTTCTTCGTGGATGATGTCGAAAACTTCCCGGTTTCTGAAATTGGGCCTGAAATCGAGACAAATTCGCTTTTTCCAGAGCGTACTAACGTAGAATTCGCAAAAGTTCTGGACCGTGCACGCATTCGTATGCGGGTGTGGGAACGTGGCGCGGGTGAGACAGCCGCGTGCGGATCGGGTGCCTGTGCCACCGCCGTCGCGGCCGTACGCCAGGGATACGCAGACCGGCGCTGTGACATTATCCTGAACGGCGGTACACTTGGCATATACTGGCGTGAAAGCGACAACCACCTCTTTATGACCGGGCCTGTTGCCTACGTGTATGAGGGGTCTATCTTATCTGTATGAGGAAAAGTTTAGCGCTTTTGCTGGCATGCTCACTTGTGGCCTGCGCTTCGCCGACGTTTAACATGACGCCTGCACAAATCCGCGCGCTTAATGATGATCAGCTTTGTAGCTTCCATAACAATTATAGATCGGAAGCAAAGGCTGAAGCCGAAATAGCGGCAAGGGGCCTGAACTGCAACCGCTACTACCGCGAATGCCTGCGCAAAGGTAACAAGCCAAACACTGAGGCTATGGATTTCTGTATTGACGTTTTGCGAGAAAATGAACGTTTGAGAATGGAAAATGATTTCCATGATTTTGACCATTACCATCATGGACGATTCCGGAGTGGTGTAGGCGTCGGATTCGGATTTTAAAACATTGTACGCAGAACGTACAATTAGCTTTAAGAAGCAGTATTAAATAATTGTAATAAAACATTTTTATTTGATTATTTTTTTGTCTTCGCCGAATTTGCCTCATTCGTACGCTTGCAAGGTTTTTCTAACGTTAAAATTTCTTCATAAAAAATTGATATTTAATAATAAAACTGATTTTTATACTGGTGTATGATTTAGAAATATGATTCATACCATTGTATGTAATCGCTACGATTCGATTCGGTGCGTTTTGGGGCGGTATATACTGCTTGCCACTACCCCCTAAAATTTGCGATATAAAGCGCCTTATGTCCGAAAAAGCCGAACCGCAACTGGTAACCTTTGGATGCCGTCTCAACACGTATGAGTCGGAGGTTATGCGCGGCCATGCGAAGGCTGCTGGCCTGGACGATGTGATTATCTTCAATACTTGTGCCGTGACCAAGGAGGCCGAGCGTCAGGCCCGTCAGGCGATCCGCCGCGCGCGCAAGGACAATCCAGGCGCCAAAATCATTGTAACAGGCTGTTCCGCGCAGATTTCGCCCGAGATGTACGCCGAAATGCCAGAAGTCGACCGTATTATCGGTAACGACTTGAAATTAAAGGCAGAAACTTGGGGTGAGGGGGCTGAAAAAGAGGCCCGTATTATCGTAAACGATATCATGTCAGTCAAAGAGACCGCTTCCCATCTCGTGGAAGGGTTCGAAGGGCGGGCACGCGCCTTTATCCAGGTTCAAAATGGCTGTGATCACCGTTGTACGTTCTGTATCATTCCGTACGGGCGCGGGAATTCCCGCTCTGTTCCTATGGGGGAAATCGTCAATCAGGTCAGGGCCTTGGTTGCTGCTGGATATAAGGAAATTGTTCTTACCGGCGTTGATGTGACTTCGTACGGGCCTGATTTGCCTGGATCACCCACGCTAGGCCAAATGATACGCCGTGTTCTGGCGCTGGTGCCGGAATTGCCGCGTCTTCGACTGTCGTCGCTGGATCCGGTAGAGATAGACGATGATCTCTGGCGTCTTATCGCCGAGGAGCCGCGCCTTATGCCGCACCTTCATATGAGCCTTCAGGCGGGGGATGATATGATCCTCAAGCGGATGAAACGTCGCCATTTGCGGGCGGACGCTATCGAGATGTGCCGCCGCGCACGCTCTTACCGTCCCGATATCGCCTTCGGCGCCGACATCATAGCGGGTTTCCCGACGGAAACCGAAGAGATGTTCCTCAACACGTTAAACATCGTAGAGGAATGTGACCTTACTTTCCTGCACGTATTCCCGTACTCCGAGCGTCCGGGTACGCCTGCGGCCAAGATGCCACAGGTTTTTCCAGAAGTACGGAAGGAACGGGCCGCACGTTTGCGTGCCAAGGGCGAAGAGCAATTAACCAAGTTCTTGAAATTTCACGTGAAACAGAATCGACAAGTGATTGTGGAAAAAGAAAATTTTGGTCATACGGAACACTTCGCGCCGGTACGCCTTGATCGTACGTTTGAACCGGGCGCGCTCGTTTCCGTAAGTACGGTTTCGATTGGGGATAACTGGCTAAACGCCAGCGTTCTTGGCGAATAGTCCCGGCAAAAAATTAAAAAAACCGACTCATGATGCCGCGAAAGTGTTATAATTAATCATACCCTTTGAGAGTAAGTGGGCCATCATGGTTTTCTGGCGCAAACAAAAAAACGCAGGACAGCAGGAACGCGAGGAGCGTGACGACAAGATCGTTCACCACCCGCGCGAGCCGGAACTCAACACTCCTGTGGAAGACACATCCGGTCTTGATCCCGAATTCGCCCAGCATGAACTGGCCCCGACGGAATCAGAAATTATCGAAGAAATGGCCGTACTACCGACCCCCGAGCATACGCCGCTTGCAGACGCCATCGAGGCCGAGGAGCTGGCCGACCACACGACCGAGGGCGGCTGGTTATCCCGATTGACATCTGGGCTTTCCAAATCCACAGGCCGTTTGGGACAGGGTATCGCCGATATTTTCACCAAGCGGAAGCTGGACGCTGAAAGCCTGCAGGATCTCGAGGACCTTCTCATTTCCGCCGATCTTGGTCCGAAAACGGCCGCCAAAGTGGTTTCGGCCTTTTCCAGCCAGAAATTCGATAAAGATATCGAGGCGTTCGAAGTCAGAAGCGCATTGGCAGGGATTATCGGCACTTCGCTGGAGTCGGTGGCCAAGCCGCTGGTCATTACCAAACCGGAAAACGGCCCGTTCGTTTTGCTGGTATGCGGTGTGAATGGTGCCGGCAAAACCACCACCATCGGCAAACTGGCCCATCAATGGCATATCAAGGAACACCGCAAGGTGATGATCGCGGCGGCTGACACATTCCGCGCAGCGGCGGTGGACCAGCTGGATATCTGGGCCAAACGGGCTCATGTGCCGCTTTTCAAAAAAGATCTTGGGGCTGACGCGGCTGCCGTCGCTTTTGAGGCGTACGCCAAAGCCAAGGAAGAAGGCGTCGATGTTCTTATGATCGACACGGCAGGACGCCTTCAGAACAAAGTCGGCCTTATGGCTGAGCTGGAGAAAATTGTACGTGTGCTCAAAAAACACGACGAATCTATTCCTCATGCCGCTGTTCTGGTGCTGGATGCGACAACAGGCCAAAACGCGCATTCACAGGTCAAGATCTTCAAAGAGGCGGTCAATCTTACGGGCCTGATCGTGACCAAGCTCGACGGCTCCGCCCGTGGCGGGGTGGTTGTATCGCTGGCTGAAGAGTTTGCGCTTCCCATTCATGCTATTGGTGTGGGCGAGACAATCGAGGACCTTAGCCCGTTCGCTGCCCGCGATTTTGCCGATGCTTTGATGGGCATAGCGGCCTAATTTTGACTGCCATCTCTATCACGTTGAAATATTAACCTTTTTGGGACATAATAGGTCATGTTGAACCTATTCAAGTCCTATAAGACCAAATCCTATAAAAACGCAGACGACGCTTTTGCCGCCATCAAGGAAATCTATGACGGCAATGTTTCCGCCCTTCGCGAAGCGTTCCGACTGTTCGCCGCCGGTCAATTGAAAGAGAAAAGCGCGCGCGCCTATTACCCCTTTGTCCGTATAAAAAGCGATACCACCCACAGGCCGGACACACGCCTGTCCTATGGTTTTGTCGCCCGGCCCGGCGTGTATGAAACGACCGTAACGCGCCCCGACATTTTCGATGTTTATTACAAGACGATGATCGGACATCTGCTCAAAAACCATGGTGGTACGATCGAGGTGGGGTTGAGCAATACGGCGATACCGCTTCACTTTGCCCTAGGTGAGGATTTTCACATCGAGCGCGACCTGACCCAGATACAGATGGAAATGCTGCCGCTGATATTCGATCAGCCTGACCTGACCCTGATGGACGATATGATCGCCAACGGCACTTATCAGGTTAGCCACGATATGCCGGCGCCGCTGGCATTGTTTCCGGCACCGCGCGCCGATCTCTCACTCATGCGCCTGAAACATTACACGGGCACGAAGGCATCACACTTCCAGAACTATGTCCTGTTCACCAACTACCAGTTTTACATCGACGAGTTTATCAAGATCGCGGCCGATATGATGACTGAAACGAGCGATCCGACCTTGCGCCGCCAGCGCGAGCAATATACGGCGTTTGTGGAGCCGGGCGACAAGATCACGACCAACAAGAATGTTCCGTCGTCCGAACGCAAGGAACGGGATGAGGCGGGAGCTATGCTGAAACGCATGCCGCAAATGCCCGCCTACCATCTAAAACGCGCGGATGGATCCGGTATTACGATGGTTAATATCGGTGTTGGTCCGTCCAACGCGAAAACCATCACCGACCATGTGGCCGTTTTGCGCCCACATGCCTGGTTGATGCTCGGCCACTGCGCCGGCCTTCGAAATTCCCAGTCGCTGGGTGATTATGTCCTGGCCCACGGATATCTGCGCGAGGACAACGTGCTGTTCCACGACCTGCACCCGTCCATTCCAATACCGGCGCTTGCGGAAATTCAGGTTTCGCTTGAGCAGGCGGTGAGTGAAGTAACCGGATTCAAAGGATATGATCTCAAAAAAATTATGCGGACGGGGACTGTCGCAACGGTTGATGACCGGAACTGGGAATTGCGTCCGGCTATTCGCCAGAACGCCCGCCTGTCACAATCCCGTGCCATCGCGCTGGATATGGAATCCGGCACGATTGCTGCCAACGGTTTCCGTTTCCGTGTTCCGTATGGAACATTGCTTTGCGTTTCCGACAAGCCTTTGCATGGTCAGTTGAAGCTTCCCGGAATGGCCGATACGTTTTATCGCGAGCGGGTGGAGCAACATTTGAAAATCGGTCTTCGTGTAATGGAGATACTGCGCGGGATAGGGCCGGAGCGTCTGCACTCCCGCAAACTGCGATCTTTCAACGAAGTGGCATTCCAATAGTAAAGGCCCCGAAGGGGGCCTTGGCTTTGTTGAAGCTGTGTTTTCTAAACAGTGATGTTCAGATTTGTGCCGCGTGCGGAGCTTGCGCTGATCGAACCGTTGTCCGAAGAACGTTCTGCCGCGGAGGCCACATCGTAATCGCGTGAGTTCGGAACGCGCGCAAAATTGCGTGTCTCGCTGGCCGATGTGCGGGCCGTGTCCGTACCCGAGGGGCGGGTGTTATCGGGGATTTTGTTTTCTTCTGCTTTCTTGGTGGCTTCGGTGCCGCCCGGCTGAAACGTATTGGCCGCAGGAATCGTCTGCGCGTAAGAATTACCAACTGGATAAACCATATGCTCTAAACCCCAAGTTTGTGCAGATAGACGTAAATTTTAGCCGGAGAAGGTTTAAGAAATCGTTAGGAATTAGAAAATTCCCGGAAAAGATAAAATTTTAGAAAAATACTTCGCGAACTTAACCTAGCGTAAACTGTTTAGGGCTTAAAAGCAATGGTAACAGGCAAAACCCGGGCCGTTCAGGCTATAATAATAAATGGGTGTTAAACCGGGAAAGCCTAAAACTGTAATCAATATCAAGTTCCCGTTAAGTGGAGGGAGCTAAGATATGAAGTGTGGGAATTACAACTATGGCTTTTGAAGCTTTTGAAAGAACACCTGAGGTTGCACCCTTGCTCGTCAAGCTTTATGACGCGCACAGCCTCTATGCACTCGCCGAAGACAAGAAAAGCGCAAATTCGTGCTACGAGCTTACGACAATCATGACCGACCTGATGAGCATTAAGCTCTCGGAGCGTGAGAGCGAACTTATCACAGATGTTTTGCTCGGTTTGATGAAACATGCAGAAGCGGAATTGAAGCAGGCTTTGTCCGAGCGTCTATCCGCGATGGAAAACGCGCCGCTGCGCATGATCCTGACCATTGCCAACGATGAGATTGAAATCGCCGATCCGGTTCTGCGCAAGAGCCCGGTTCTGCAAGACCTCGACCTTCTATATATACTGCAGGCGAAAGGCGTCCGTCACGGTCGTGCCATTGCGTTCCGCGAAGGTTTGAGCGCAGAGGTTATCGATATGCTGGCAGGGACCAGGGATTTCGAAATTGCCGTAACACTCTGCGAAAACGACGGTGTCAGCCTTACGCACCGCGCGTTCGATATTTTCGCCGAAATGACACGCAATCATCAGGCGCTGGCAAAACCTTTGCTCAGCCGCGAAGATCTGCCGCAGGATGTAGCGGGGCAGTTGTACCAATATGTGAGCGCAGAATTGAAAAACATGCTTCAGGCCCGTTTCGGTATCGGCGCCGCGCCGGTCATCGCCGCGCTAGAAGATGTAACGCTGGAAATGATTTCCACGCGCACGCACAGAGACCACGAGCAGGTCGATCAATTGATGGCGTTCGCGCACAATCAGCAACGCCGCGGTGAATTGAAGTTGTCGGGCATTGTTTCGGTGTTGCGCCGTGGACAGCTATCGACGTTCCTCGCGCAGTTTGCCGTATATTCGGGTCTGCCTGCCGATACGGTAAAAGCGATGATGCGTCAGGAATCCGGTAAGGGGCTTGCGATGGCATGCCGCGCTATGGACGTATCGAAAGCGGATTTCGTAAGCTTGTATCTTTTGACGGATCGTTTCCGTTCATCGCATAAGCGTGTGATCAATCACAAGGAACTTACACGCGTTATGACGATGTACGACGACATCAATCCCGATGAGGCGCGCAAGATTCTGAAGAACAGCCGCCACTAAAGAATTTCTATTCTCCAAATAGAACGCGGCCCGCTTAAAAAGCGGGCCGCATGTTTTCAAAGTATAGTTTATTAAGCGGCCGCTTTTTTCGCTGTCAGGGCCGCAACACCTGGAAGTTCTTTGCCTTCCAGCCATTCGAGGAACGCGCCGCCGGCAGAGGAGATGTACGTGAAATCATCCGCCGCGCCCGCGTTTTCCAGAGCGGATACCGTGTCACCGCCGCCGGCCACGGAAACAAGGCCGCCCGACTTGGTGAGCGTTGCAACGGCGCGTGCCAGATCGTTTGTGCCTTTGTCGAAAGGCTTTACTTCGAACACACCCATCGGGCCGTTCCAGAGCGCGGTCTTGCAACCGGACAAAACATCTTCGAGCATTTCGATTGTTTGCGGTCCGACATCGACGGCTTCTTCTTCG
>JAPJRC010000067.1 GCA_030824805.1 Micavibrio sp. | reverse complement strand
ACCGTCTTTCACGGATTGCTTCTCCATACGGCGGATCGTCATGTGCTCGCCGATTTTCGCGATTTTGTCCGTCAGGTTTTCGGACACGGGCTTGCCGCCCATATCTGCGGAGAGCAACGCGTCGCGGTCAGCAACCGTGGCGGCTTTCGCCGTTACGTCTTTAACGAACGTCTGGAATTCTTCGTTGCGTGCAACGAAGTCCGTTTCCGAGTTCAATTCAACAACAACCCCCGTCGTACCTTTGGTTTGAATCGCAACCAGACCTTCGGCCGCTGTGCGGGAGGATTTCTTTTCGGCCTTAGAAAGACCTTTCTTGCGCAACCAGTCAACAGCGGCTTCGATATCGCCGTTGTTTTCGGTCAGCGCGTTCTTGGCATCCATCATGCCTGCGCCGGTTGTTTCGCGGAGTTGTTTAACCATCTGTGCTGTGATCTCAGCCATGTCTCTGTATCCTTATCTCTTGCTTTGAAAAGCATCTCCGCTTGCGTTAGCGGAGATGCATAATTTAGATCTATGCGATCAATTAACCAGCGTTGGCCGCTTTTTTCGCCGGCTCTTCAGCAGCAGCGTCTTTTGCTTCCGGCAGTTTGACTTTTACGTCAACGGCGGAGCCTGCGTCTTTACCTGAACGGCCGAGTTCTGCCTGGATACCATCGAGGATCGCTTCGGCTGCGAGGTCGCAGTACAGTTCGATCGCGCGCAGAGCGTCGTCGTTGCCAGGGATCGGGTAATCAACGCCTTTTGGCGAAGAGTTGGAGTCGAGGATCGCGAAAACCGGAATGCCCAGTTTGTTGGCTTCCTGAACGGCGATGTCTTCCTTGTTAACATCGATGATGAACAGAGCGTCTGGCTGGCCGCCCATTTCTTTGATACCGCCGAGGGAGAGTTCGAGCTTGTCGCGCTCGCGGCTCATCATCAGCTGTTCTTTTTTCGTGAGGCCTTGCGGGTTTGCAAGGAATTGCTCGACTTCGCGGAGACGGTTGATGGAAACGGAAATCGTTTTCCAGTTCGTCATCATACCGCCGAGCCAGCGGTGATTGACGTAGTACTGGCCGGAACGTTTTGCTGCTTCGGCAACTTTCTCGGCAGCCTGACGCTTCGTACCAACGAACAGTACACGGCCACCGCCGGCGACGATATCGCGCAGGGCTTTCAACGAGGTGTTCAGAAGAGGAACGGTCTGTTGCAGGTCGAGAATGTGGATGCCGTTACGCACGCCGAAGATGTATTGGCGCATTTGCGGGTTCCAACGGCGGGTGTGGTGACCAAAGTGAACGCCTGCTTCGAGAAGTTGGCGCATAGTAAATTGCGGCATAGCCATGGATATGGTTCTCCTTTTTATATCCGGTTTTTCCTCGGTAAGCCTTGGTTTTCAAGGGGTTAGCCTATCAACACCGGTTTAGGAACTTACCTGTGAATTAGAAGCAACATGCTTCTGGGCAGCGTTATGCCCCGATCTGCGCCAAAAATCAAGGAAATACGCACAAATATCTTGCGGCAGCGAAAGTTAATATGTGAATAAAAAACAGAGAAAATAGGGTTTTCTCTCTTCGGGCGAGCATTAAAAAAGCCCCGCCGTTTTTGTATTATAGAAAAATATTGCGGCTGAACTGCATTATGTGCATAGCTTATGGCAATTCAAAGGGGAGATCATATGGGCCTGACGTTTCAACAGAAAATGGTCGCTGCAACCAGCCTGCTATCTGTATGGCCCAACGTGGCCGAGGCAGAAACCGGCCCGCGTGTGACAATCGGCGCGAAAATGGACAACCACACAAAGCCCGGCCAGAGCGATGCGCGTGGCGACGAAAAATACGCCACCATCAGCGTGCGCGACAATAAAAGCATGGTTTACGCGGTGGAGACCGGCATCTTTACACCGCAATTTGATAAAAAACGTGAATCACGCGACACGGGATACATTACCGCCACGATTGGCCATGAAACCCATAATCTCGGTGTTTATGCAACCGCCGGTCTCGCGAATGGTGCCATTCTGGATGGCTGGCAGAATTTTGTGGCGGCAAGCCATGGCGGCCACGCCCGCACCTCCGAAGCATCATCTTCCGCGCGCATCGTGTTCGGCGCTTCCGCACGCGTGGACCAGGATGCAACTATAGTCGAATTCGAAAACGTGAAGTTCGATCTCGATGTGCCGGTCTTCGCACAGGCGCGCACGGACAAGGTCGCATTCGGTGGCGGCGTCTTTGTATCGATGAATGTTGGCACCAACAGCGATTTCCGCCCTAACCTTCCGGGCTTCCCCATCGACAACCAGCAATCGGCCGTATCGGTCTATGGCGGCGTTACGGCCACAACGCGGATTTACGATCTGGAGACGGACAAACTGGGCACAAAACCCATCAAGTTCTCCGCCGTTGCCGGTGTGTCGGTCCGCAAAGGCGCCCTGTCTCTTAGCGCGGAATATCAAAAAGATCTGACACAGGAAATTCGCGGATCAAACATGCCCGCACCGATTGGCCGCACGATGATAACCGCAGGCTTGAATTTCTAGCGTTCGGCTATTCTGATTACGCCCGGCGTAGAACGTATCGCGGCAATGGCGGCAGGTGAAAGCATCCAACGGCCCTTGAGGGCAATTTCGGCGATCTGCCCGTCATCCATATGTGCGAAGACAGAGACTTTCACATTCCCCTGCCCCTCGATCTTCATAAGATCGTGCAGTTTTTTTATCGGTGCTCCCGCATCGATATGAACGTTCAGTTCGGCAAGCCTGCTCGCAAGCTTTTCATCCAGCGGCTCGATAATCTGCCCGAGCAATCTCACCTGCTCGTCCTTTATGTCGGCATCACAAGTCAGCAGAAGCGCGTTACCCGGCTCTAAAAACAATCGCGATTTGGAAAGCGTCTCCGAAAAAATCATCACTTCGTAAACGCCTGTCGCATCGGACATTTGCAGGAATGCGAATTTGTTGCCGGATTTTGCCGAAACCTTTTCTACCTTCTTGATCAGAATACCGGCCATTTGCACACGGCTGGACGGACGACGATCAAGCTCGTCTACAAGGCGCGAATACGGGATTATTTTCATGCGTTCCATTTGCTCGGCCTTGGTATCGAGCGGATGCGCGGAAAGATAAAAGCCTACGGCGTCAAATTCATAGCGCAGCTTCTCAAGAACATCCCATTCAGGCGCATCTTTGAGCGGCGGCAGTTCGCTTGCGCCGCCCGCGTCACCGAACAGGCTGACCTGACCACTGGACCGCTCGTCCGCCTGTGTCTGCACATGGCGAAGCAGAGATTCCATGTTCTCGTACAATTGTGCACGGCGCGGATAAATGGAATCGAATGCTCCCGCACAAATCAATTGCTCGAAGGACTTCTTGTTCATCACCTTGGCGTCTAGACGGCTGATGAAATCTTTCAGATCCTTGAATTTTCCGGTCTCGTCGCGCTCCTGCACGATTTTTTCCATCGCGCCGTGACCAACACCTTTCAGCGCGGCGAGCGCATAACGGATTTTGGCATCCTCAACACGGAACATAACACCGGATTTGTTGATATCCGGCGGCATGAGGTCTATGCCCATGCGCTGCGTCTCCTGTTTAAAGATCGCGAGCTTGTCGGTGTTGCCGTAGTCGAGAGTCATGGATGCGGCCATGAACTCTACCGGATAGTTGGCTTTGAGCCATGCCGTCTGGTATGCGATCAAGGCATAGGCGGCGGCGTGAGATTTGTTAAACCCGTAACCTGCGAATTTTTCGATCTGGACGAAGATCATCGCCGCCTGTTCGTTCGGTACATCGGAAAACTCCTTTGCGCCTTTCACAAACATTTCCTGCTGCGCGTCCATTTCGGACTTGATCTTCTTACCCATGGCGCGGCGAAGCAAGTCAGCGCCGCCGAGCGTATAACCGGACAATATCTGTGCGGCCTGCATAACCTGTTCCTGATACACCATGATGCCGTACGTTTCCTCCAGCATCGGGCGCAGTTTCGGGTGCAGGTAATCTGCCTCTTCGTGACCATCCTTCACCGAAACATATTTCGGGATGTTGTCCATCGGACCCGGACGATACAATGCCACCAGCGCGATGATATCCTCGAAACGGTTCGGCTTCATCTTGCGCAGCGTGTCTTTCATGCCCGAACTTTCGAGCTGGAATACACCGGTCGATTCACCACGGGAAATCATTTCGTATGATTGGGTATCATCGAGTGGTATCTGCAAGATATCGATCTTGTTGCCGTGCACCTGCTCGATCAGGTCGACCGCCTTTTGGACTACCGTCAATGTTTTCAAGCCCAGAAAGTCGAATTTTACCAGCCCCGCCTGTTCGACATATTTCATGTTGAACTGCGTTACCGGCATTTCGGAACGCGGGTCTCGATACACCGGAACCAACTCGTGCAGCGGACGATCGGAAATAACGACGCCCGCAGCGTGCGTACCAGCGTGGCGGTAAAGCCCCTCCAGCTGTAACGCGATAGAAATCAATTTCTGGCTGTTTTCATCCTTGTCGCGTTCGGCGCGCAAATCTGCATCGGCATCCAAGGCCTCCTGCAACGTCACAGGGTTCGCCGGATTGTTCGGGATCATTTTTGCAAGACGGTCCACCTGTCCGTACGGCATCTGGAGAACGCGCCCGACATCACGCACTGTGTTGCGCGCCTGCAGCTTACCAAAGGTGATAATCTGCGCCACGCGGTCCTTGCCGTAGCGGTCCTGCACGTACTTTATCACCTCGTCGCGGCGGTCCTGACAGAAGTCGACGTCGAAGTCCGGCATGGACACGCGTTCGGGGTTCAGGAAGCGTTCGAACAGCAGGTTGAATTGCAGCGGATCAAGGTCCGTAATCTTAAGCGCCCATGCGACAACGGAGCCCGCACCCGATCCACGGCCGGGGCCCACCGGAATATCATGGTCCTTCGCCCATTTAATGAAGTCGGAAACGATAAGGAAGTATCCGGGAAACCCCATATTCTCGATAGTCGTCAGCTCGAATTCAAGGCGATCGAAATAGGGCTTCGGGTCCGTCCCCTTCGCTGTGTAATTGTCGAGACGCCATTGCAGCCCTTCCCGCGCCTGACGTTTCAATTCTTCCGGTTCGGCCAGTCCGCTTTCCGTTTCAAACGGCGGCAGAATGGGCTTTATGGATTTCAGCAAAAAGTGACAACGCTTGGCGATGACGGATGTGTTGATGATCGCCTCTGGCAGATCTTCAAACATTTTGGCCATGTCATCGCCGGATTTGAAAAAGTGATGCTTCGTCACCTTGCGGCGATCGGCTTCCGTGACGTAACGCCCTTCTGCGATGCAGAGCAGCGCATCGTGCGCCTCGTGCATCGTGGGTTCGGAAAAATAACAATCGTTCGTCGCGACGATAGGCACATTGCGATCATAGGCAAAATCGAGGAGCGACGGCTCGTTTTGATCCTCCGTCACCAGACCATGGCGTTGCAACTCTATGTAGAAACGATCACCGAAAGCTGCATGCAAAAAATCCAGACGCTTGTGATCGAGAACACCGCTAACGGGACCGCCTGACAGGCAGATCAATCCCGCCGCGCAGTTCACGACCTCGTCATAGGATGCGACGAAATCCTTGCCGCCCGCACCGTTCATGTAGGAATCGCTCACCAGGCGGCTGAGATTCAGATATCCCTCTTGCGATTGCACCAGCAAAACAATCTGCGCACCGTCTTCCATGCTGATCTGCGCGCCGATAATCGGTTGCACCCCCTCATCGGCAGCAGCAAGCGCGAACTCAAGCGCGCCGAAAAGGTTGTTCGTATCGGTCACCGCGACAGCAGGCATGTTGTTCAATTTGCAGCGTTTGACGAGATCCTTGGTGCGGATCGCGCCTTCGGCGAGCGAATACGCCGAATGTACATGCAGATGGATAAAGGGCTGGTCCATGAAAAATACCTTACCAATGCGCCGCCACCGGCGAAAGCCGGGATACAGCCTGACTGGTTAATATTAATAGGAAATAATTCTTCCAGCCTTGAGTTCAAGGATGCGGTCCATGCGCTCGGCCAGATCCATATTGTGCGTGGCGATCAGGGCACCTATCCCGGAACTCCGGACCAGTTCGGTGAGCATGGCAAATACACCATCCGACGTTTCAGGATCGAGATTGCCCGTGGGCTCGTCCGCCAGAAGCAGTTTCGGATCGTTTGCCAGAGCACGCGCGATGGCCACACGCTGCTGCTCGCCGCCCGATAGACGCGCGGGGCGATGCGAGAGGCGGTGGTCAAGTTTCATGCGTGTAAGGAGCTCAACAGCCTTTTCTTCGGCGTCATCGCGCTTCTTGCCGGCGATCATCTGCGGAATAACCACGTTTTCAAGTGCGGAAAATTCCGGCAGCAGATAGTGAAACTGGTACACGAAACCAAGATATTTCCGGCGAAGCGCGGTGCGGTGTTCATCATCACCGTTCGCGCGCGCCTCTTCTCCGGCGATAAAAATCCTGCCGGAAGTGGGCTTGTCGAGCAGGCCTGCCATTTGCAGCAGAGTCGATTTACCCGAACCGGATGGACCTACAAGCGCGACAATCTCACCGGCTTTGATCTCGATATCCACGTTGTGCAGAATGTTGAGGCTTTCACCGCCCTGATGATAAGTGCGTTGCAGCTGCTCTGTTTTAAGAAGGATATTACTCATAGCGCAAAGCCTCCACAGGATCGAGGCGCGAGGCACGCCATGCGGGATAGATGGTAGCCATAATAGAAATACCGAGCGCCATGCCGACGACAATCGCGACCTCTTCCCATTCCACCACGGCGGGCAGTTTGGATAGGAAATAAATTTCGTCCGAGAACAATTCGGTATTTGTCAGCCCTTCGAGGAACTGGCGTATGGATTCAATGTTCGTGGCAAAAAGAATGCCAATCAGCGCGCCTGCGAATGTGCCCGCAAAGCCTATACTTGCGCCTGTGAGCACGAAAATTTTCAACATCGCGCCGCGGGACGCACCCATCGTGCGCATGATGGCAATATCCTTGCCCTTGTCTTTCACCAGCATAATCATGGAAGAAATGATGTTGAACGCGGCCACGATGATGATCAGCGTCAGGATTAGGAACATGACGTTACGTTCCACATCCAGGGCATTGATGAAAGATTTGTTCGCATCGCGCCAATCATAGACTTTTCCGGCATCCTGTACCGCGTATTTGATATCGTCCTTCACGCGGCTGATATTCATCGGGCTATCGACCATGACTTCGAGCGTGTTGACCGCGTTTTCCATCTGGAAAAATTTCTGCGCGGCTTCCATCGGCATAAAGACAAAGCCGTTGTTGTATTCGTACATGCCGACATCAAAAATTAGTGTAACAGTGTAACTTCCCGACCGCGGAATGGTACCAAACGGGCCGGCTTTTCCCTTCGGCGATAGAATGGTGATATTCTGGCCAAGCTTGATCTGCATACGCTCCGCCATGGATTTACCGATGGCGACGTTGTTGCCCTGGAAAGATTCCATATCGCCCGCGACAATGCCCGTAGACAAAATTGGCTTCGTGGAGAAATCAGTAGCCGTAAGACCACGCACCATGGCACCGCTGGCCGCGCCCTGTACAGACACAAGCACTTGCCCTTCGATCATCGGGCGGACGCTTTTTACACCCGCCGTGTTCTCGATCTTGTTGCTCATTGCCTCATAATCATAGAGTGGGCCATTTACGGCATAGACGTTCAGATGCCCGTTGAGGCCAAGAATGCGGCCCACCAGTTCCTCACGAAAACCGTTCATCACCGACATGACGATGATGAGCGTTGCGACGCCCAGCATAATGCCCAGGAAAGAAAAGCCAGCGATAACGGAAACAAAGCCTTCGGCCTTGCGCGCCCGCAAATACCGCCATGCCATCATGCGTTCAAAAGGAGAAAACGCCATTATCAGTAAGCCTTTGCAACGAAGACTTTTTTGCCGCCGTCTTCGAACGGCATGCAGCGCGGGGTAAGCGAGAATTCACCCATAACCTTCTTCAGGTCTTCATCGGCAAGCATAGTGGTATCAATCTTTACAAAACCCATTTTTTCAGCAGCAAAGAATTCGCGTACCTCTGAAACAGTCTTTGCCTCAAACGTGTTGTCGTCGCGCATTTTTTTCGCGCGGTCGTACAGCGCCTTCTGGATATCATCGAGGGTCGTTTGTACGCCCGATACAAACTCATCCACCGTGACCGTGGTTTTGGAATCTTTTCCGATGTCGCGGCGCACATGCGTCAACTTGCTTTCGGCCATTTCACGACCGCCAATTTCAACGCGCAGCGGCACACCGCGCTTTACACAGCCCCACATCTTGTCTGGCGTGCGCGCATCGGATTCATCGACTTTGGAACGAATGCCCTTGGCGCGGAGTTTCTGGCGCAGGTCACGGCAGTACGCAAGTAAAGCTTCGTCTTTTTCGTCTTTCATCACCGGGATGATTTGCACCTGCACCGGCGCGACCTTGGGCGGCATAATCATACCGTCATCATCGGCGTGC
Organism: Micavibrio sp.; assembly: GCA_030824805.1. Taxonomy (GTDB): domain Bacteria; phylum Pseudomonadota; class Alphaproteobacteria; order Micavibrionales; family Micavibrionaceae; genus Micavibrio_A. Next base: position 2,617 of record JAPJRC010000067.1, on the reverse strand, counting down.
GTCATGATAAGACCGCCGATCGTGCGTGTGGACATGCCCCATGACGTCGTCCATGCGTAATGTTCCTGACCATCGCGGCCCTGGAATTTAATGCCGGAAGAATGGGCGAAGTTCTGACCGAGATTGTGGGATGTACCGGCCTGTAGCGCTTTACCATCCTGCATCATCGCTTCCATCGTGTAGGTTGCAATGGCACCGGGGAAACGCTCGTCTTCGGTTTTTTCGCCGCGGAAAACCGGGATCGCCAGATATTCTTCGGCGAAGTCCGCATAGGCATGCACCATCTTCAGCGCGTCTTCCTGTGCGCCGTCATAATCTTCGAATGCGTTGTGGCCTTCCTGCCAGAGAAACTCGGCCGTGCGCAAAAACAGGCGTGTGCGCATTTCCCAACGAAGCACGTTGCACCACTGGTTCAACTTCAAAGGAAGATCGCGATAGGATTGCACCCATTTCGCCATGGAATCGCCGATGATGGTTTCCGATGTCGGGCGCACGATCAAAGGCTCTTCGAGCTTCGCAGCTTCCGCAGGAACCAGACCGCCATTAGGCCCTTTTTCCAGACGGTGGTGCGTAACAACCGCGCATTCCTTGGCAAAGCCGTCAACATGTTCGGCTTCTTTCGCCAAAAAGCTCAGAGGAATCAGCAGCGGAAAGTACGCGTTCTCTACATCAAGATCCTTTATGATCGCATCGAAATTTTTCTGGATATTTTCCCAAAGCGCGTAACCGTATGGCTTTATCACCATGCATCCGCGCACGGCGGAATTTTCGGCCATACCGGCTTCTTTGATGACAGCTTGATACCAGCCCGGAAAGTCATCCGCGCGCGTCGGCGTAATGGCGGTTTGCGGCTTGTTGTTTTTCTGCGCGGGCTTGTTCATCTGTTTTTACCTTCTTATCGATACTCGCCGCCCTGTAGCAGCTCCCCCTGCACCGGCTCTTTTTTGGGTTCCGGTTTCGGTTCCGGAACCTTCAGAACGGGCGTTACGGGTTTGGGCACGGGCGCATTTTTGGGCTTAGGCTTAACCGGCGCATACTCTACGGCATCGGACGGCGTCTGTCCATTGGCCGGGGCGGCGGCTTCCTGCGGTTTTTGGTCGCACAACACATGCACCTGCCCCGTCAAATCCTGACCGTTATAAGTGACGCGCCCACCCGGGGCGATTTCGATGAAACCGAGCGTTCCGGTCATTTCCAGTCCGTTGATATTCTGGTTCTGCAGGCGCTCGGCCAGATCGACCGAAAGCGGCACGACGATGGTCTGGCTCTCCAGCCCCATGGGCGCCGCGTTGATATCGGCCGGTACAACAGGTTTTCCATGCACATCCACACCCGGGCGGTAATTCACATCGGCGGAAGGTTTATGCTCTTTCAAAAGTCTGCATTCAGGCGGCAATGTTTCCTGCGCCATTGCGGGTGATGCGAACGCGAACAATGCAATCAGAAGATATTTTTTCATCGAGCCAGATCCTCCTCGGACATTTGGCGACCGATCTCGTAAAAATCGATCACATCAATTTTTATCAACGTAAACACAAAGAGCCAGACGGCCGCGGCCACGAACGCTGTAATAAAGAATTTCTGCTTGATACGGGGGTTGGCGGGCGCCCCCGTAGAATGCCCGGTTTCAATATTTTCCGGCGGCTGGTTTCTCCAAGGCAAAATGGCAAACAGACATACCCAGTATAGCATCAGATAGAGGACAATACCGGTGAAGATGCTCATACGCGCACCAGATGGATGGTTGTCTTTGGCTTGATGGACAAACGGTGCTGTACGAAACGACGAATGCCGATGCGCATTTCTTCGGATACAAATTTATCGTCGTACAACTCTTCACGCGTCATGTCGGCCAGAATGTCTTCGATTTCCTCGACGATATCGTCTTCGAATTTCTGGCCATCCTTGGCATCCGGGTCGATCAAACCCACCGTCGTGATTTGGGGATCAGCCACCAGATCACCGCGTGCGTTCATCACAAGCGTTGCATGCACGGTGCCGGAATATTGCAGTTTTCGGCGCTGCAGGATTGCCTGGTGTCCCGCATCGATAATGCGCCCCGGCTCCACAGCCAGAAGGCCCGTTTCCACATGGTCTACGACTTGAGGCGTAGCGGGATACAGGCGGATGACAGAACCATTGTTCGGCACAATCGCGTTCGGCACCTGAAGATCACGCGCCAGTTGCGCGTGTGCCTCAAGCATCGTGCGCTCACCATGTACCGCGATCACCGTGTTCGGCTTCACCCATTGGAGCATCTGCGTGATCTCTTCACGCGCAGGATGGCCGGAAACATGGATGCAATGCTTTGTTTCGCGCGGAGAAATAATGCGGACCTTCGATGCGGCCAGATTGTTTTTTACATCAATAATCTCGCGCTCGTTCCCCGGGATAGGACGCGCAGAGAAGATAACAGTGTCGCCTTGCTTAAAGGTGATCTCCTGATGCTCGCCGCGTGCGATACGGGCCAGCTGCGCTCGCGCTTCGCCTTGCGATCCTGTGACAATCAGAACAACTTTGTCGTCGGGCAGATATCCCAGATCGTCTTCATCAACGAACGCCGGTACATCTTTCAAGTAACCGCAATCATGTGCCGCGGCGACCATGTTGTGCAACG
>JAPJRC010000066.1 GCA_030824805.1 Micavibrio sp. | reverse complement strand
GAATAGATATATGTAAAGTGTTAATATTTAATTAAAAAATATATTGATTTAATGCGGCAGATAATTATTATCCTAAAAACGGAGAAAATAATGCTGCCCAAGGGAAATCAGATCGCCGCCGCCAGAGCCTTATTAGGCTGGGACCAAAAGGATGTGGCCGAGCGGGTCGGCCTGACGGTCGCGGCAATTTCCAAAATCGAAAAAGGCGAGAACAAAGGTAAGAGTACAACGCTCGATGCCATTCAATCCGCCTTTGAAATGGCGGGTGTCGTTTTCACAGAGCATGGCGTTGAACTGAAGGAAAACGTTATCTCTGTTATCGATGGAGATAATTGGTATTTACGTTTGCTGGATGACGTTTATTTCAGCTTGGCGAACACCAAAAATCCTGAACTGCTGCTGATGTGCGCCGATGATAGTAAGTCTCCCCCTGAGGTAAATGATCTTTATAAGAAAATTCGGAGTAATGGCGTGCAAATGCGTCAGCTCGTTGAAGAAGGTAACACGTACCTGATGGGGCCTCTTAACGAATATCGTTATATGCCCAAGGAGCGCTTTAATAACTATGTCTCCCTTATCTACGGAGACAAGGTTGCGGTTTGCACTGATGCAAACACGAAGGCGCTTGTCTTCAAAGACCCTCTTTTAGCCAAAACATGGAAAAATTTATTTGATCTCATGTGGGATGTCTTAGAGCAGCCAAAGAAGAGCAACGCCAATGAAAAATTTTAAATCTATTCAATACGCAGCCCAAACCGGCCCTTATAAAGTTTTTGTTAAAGACAAAGGACTGTGGCAAGGACACGATACTGCACGTTTGCAGATTAGCGTGGGCAATCCGAAACACGATGGCGATAAATTTTTTGCTTTGGCCGAGTGGGCCGCTGCAAGATTTGAAAAAGTTATTCTCATTGTTTCCGACACGCTTCAAAGACACAATTTGTCTTTTTATAGAGGCATGAGTGAATCTAGCGCCTATCAGGCCTCGCTTGATATGGGTAATTATTGGCTGCACAAAAATCAGAAAGCGATAGATATTCTGCCAAACAAGATTATTACGCGCTGGAATGATTGGATTAATGATACGGCCTATGCAGATGCTCGTCACGTGATTCAGAAGCAATTTGATGCGAATGAGTACTTTAGAGCTACGGTAGAGGCAAAGGCATTAGAGTTTTCAGTTAGACAATTTGGATTGTCCAATCCTGATGCAGTTAAAGTGTCTGTTAAATACATTTTGGAAGAATTAGCTGCTTTTGCTCTTATGTTTTCTAGAGAAAGAGCCATTGATGTTTATCCTGGCTCGTGGTTCATGGAAATATTTGAAGTTCTCGCAACTTTAAACATATCCTTAGCAGAGGAATTTCGTTCTGCCGAATGCCTGAGGGTCGATTTCGTGAAAAACAAGTCTTACGCGAACAATAATACACCGGACACCTTTATAAGTGTATCACAAGCGGTTTGAGCAATCGCCGCTTGTGCTTTTAGCGCTAGAACCCACTGTTTATTTCATCAGACTGGTTCTTCGCCAAAGAATATCCCGTCTTCTTCACATTAATAGCCGAGGCATCCAGCGTATTTTTCAAATGCGCGGCGTAATGCTTCTCGATCATCTCGACACTCGTGCGGCAATTTTTGGCGATTTGATAAATATCAGCCCCTTCCAACAAACGCATACAAATATACGTATGGCGAAGGCTGTAGGAGGTCCGGGCTTTTCCATCCCGGTCTTTTCTTAGCTTTTCTTTATCAAGAATGGATTTAAACATTTTAACATGGCTTCCGGGGAAGACCTTATCCATGGGCTGCGGATAGACTGGCTGTCCATCTTTACCCTTGCCCTGTTTGGCGCGTTGCAAAAGCCGCTCATAGGGGCGAACCGCCCCCGCCGTGCTTTTGCAATATCCCACGCCGCGCTTACCTCGTACCTCTATCACGAGGATGCGCTCCCCTGTTGCCGCATCTTCGACAATCTCTATGTCTCGATGCTGCAAATTCTTCGCCTCATCTGGGCGAAGTCCCGTATTACCCATAAACAAAACATAGTCGTGTAATTGCTCTGCCGGCCATTTGAATTGCGGCAGGGCTTCTTTTGCATTCTTTCGCGTGGCTTCATAAAGCTGTTTATATTCTTTCGGGCCGAACCAGGCGCGATGCGATACTTTTCCTGAAAGTTTGAAGGGTTTGGATGTGTCGGGAATGCTCTCCAGCCATTCGTGTCGAAGGGCTGTTTTCAAAACCTGATTCAAGGTCACAATTTCATTGTGTAAGGTTTTCGGCGCGGGAAGCGCGCCTTCTTTGAATGTCCTGTTATCTTTTGCATTGGGATTCTTTTCTTTCAGCGGGGTCATGCGGAATACGCGGTATTCCTGCACCTTGCTGCCTGTGACTTTGGAGATAGGCAGATCGCCAAAGAAAGGCAGCAAGTGAACGCGCAAACGCCCCACATGCCCTCTTACCCATGCAGGGCTGCGCTGGCCTTCGGTGATAGTCGAGTATTCTTTGATGAATTGATCCGCGACTTCGCGGAACGTCTTCTCTGTCTTTTGGGGTATTCCGAGCACCCCCACGCTGGCAAGGCCGCGCAGCTCGAAATACCACTCCTCTGCAAAGTGGATGGCCTGATGCAGTATCGTTTCTTTCGTAGAGGCGCGGTGGTTCCTCCCGCGCAAGTACGCGGCACAGTACCAATAGGAACTTTTGGGACGTCTAAAAACGTAGGCCTTGCCGCCTAAAACTGGGTAAGTCGTTTGATCCATGGCATAACTCCCCTGCACACTAAAAGTGGGTAAGTAGTGGGTAAGTCCAATTATGCCGGATTATGTTTAACGAAGGATTTACAAGGCATTGAAATCATTCGAAAGATTGGTTGCGGGAAGAGGATTTGAACCTCTGACCTTCAGGTTATGAGCCTGACGAGCTACCGGGCTGCTCCATCCCGCGACAAGGGAAAGTAAACGGTTCGTGTTTATAGGCCCTGACCGCTTTGAATGCAATGCCAAAACAGCAGTTTTTTCAAAAAAACGCGCTTAATTTTTGAAAATAAAAGGTTTTTTAAAACAAGAAAGGCCGGTTTTGTTTCAATCCGGCCTTCCTAAAACATCATATAGAACGCGCTCACGCGCAATCAAGCCTCAGGCGGATTTTTTCGCGCGCTCTATACCATCCAGAATCAATTGTTTGGCTTCGGCCGCATTGCCCCAACGGATAACTTTTACCCATTTGCCCTTCTCAAGGTCTTTGTAGTGCGTGAAGAAATGCTCAATCTGTTCGCGCAGGATCGGGCGTATATCCGTATAGTCTTCAACATTGTCGTGGTACGGAAACAGCTTGGCCACCGGAACGGCAATGATTTTTTCATCCGTACCGCTTTCATCTTCCATCAGAATAACGCCAACGGGGCGCGAACGCAGAATTGCGCCCGGCATAACGGGAACGGCACCGAGAACCAGCACGTCCACTGGGTCGCCGTCGCCGGAAAGCGTGTGCGGGATAAAGCCGTAATTGCCTGGATAGCGCATAGCCGTGTGCAGGAAACGGTCAACAAAGATAAAACCGGATTCCTTGTCCATTTCATATTTAACCGGATCGCCTCCGCGCGGGTTTTCGATCAGGACGTTAACGTCCTCCGGCACGTTTTTACCGATGCTGACATCCTTTAAGCTCATAAGCGCAGTCCCTCTATTTGTGTTGCGGCGCAACTATACGGATTTTGCCCGCTTATGCCAGCAAATTCTATTGTTTGCCATGACTGGACGCAAAGCACCCCCTCCTCTATAACAGGCTGGAATGACAGTGTTTTTCGGGAACAGTTCCGGTGATTTAATGGCCGACCGACGGTATGCCATGGCCATGGATTATGCGGCCGCGCATGAACATGAAGCCGCTGCAGACCTGTTGCAGCAAGCTATAGAACTCGCCCCGCAATGGCCGCCCTTGCATTTCTATCTTGGTGAGAGCCTGCGCCAGCTTCAAAGAAACGAAGAAGCCGGCAAAGCCTTTGCATCCTACCTTGCGCTTGACCAGTCGGATATTATGGGTGCTTCGATCAAGCTATCACTGATGGGATCGCCCGCACCGCAAACAATGCCGCTGGCCTATGTGCAGAGCCTGTTCGACCAGTATGCGCCGCGTTTCGAGAAAGCACTTGTCGATACACTCGAATACAATACGCCGTCCTTGCTTGCCGATGCGATTAACAAACACCACCCGGAAAATTTTGAATCATTGCTGGATCTGGGGTGCGGCACTGGCCTCGCGGCAGAGCTTTTTCGTGGACGGACAAATCATATGACGGGTGTTGACCTTTCGCCCGGCATGATCGCAATAGCACAACAAAAAAAATTGTATGACGATTTACAGACGTTCGATATCGATGCATTCCTCAAAACAAATGCGCGGAAGTTCGATCTCGTTTTAAGCGCTGATGTATTTGTGTATATCGGCGATCTAAAAAGTTCTTTCACGCAAATTGCCGCACAAATGCCGACCAAAGGTATTTTCAGTTTCAGCGTTCAGGAATTGCAGGACAGCAGCAAAGAATGGATACTAACGCCGGATCATCGCTATTCCCACACAAAGGAATATATAACGCGCATTTTACAGGCCGCTGATTTCACAATATTGCAATGCGACCATGTCCATCTGCGCAAAGACGGCCGGGATTATATCCGCGGCATGGTTTTTGTCGCATGCCGTAATTGAACTACATCGACAAGCCGGGATTCATCTGGCGTGCGGTTTTGGGGTCCATACCGATATCCTCGATAATTTCACGCGAGACCAGCGGCCACAGGGATTGGCGCACGGCCAGTGCTCGGTCCTGCTCGGATATTTCCGTGTTGCGGATCAATTTTTTTGTCGCGGCAAAGCTCTGCGCATTCGCAAGCAATGTGGGCGCATCCATATCATAGGCATAATTCACCATGGCTATGTGTGTGCGTTCCGCGCCGGTCTTATCATCAAAGGAACGATCGCCGGCATTCAGTTTGATATCGGCGATGCGGGCTCCGTTACCCATATGGAATTGTTGTACGGCGTTTTGGCCGGTCAGGAGATAGCTGAGAATGGTGCGTTTTTGATCGGCTTCCGGCATCGCCAAAAATTTCTCTTTGCGCTCGGACGTAAAGCTTTCATCGAAAGTGCGCAGCGGGGACAATGTTGATGCCATCGCAAAAGGATGCGTTAGGCGCAAATGCGCATGCAGATCGCGCACCAGATACTGCCCAACGCCCGGTGCGTTCGTGATGTTGCTGATGGAATAAAAAATAAGGGAGGATGGGGTCTCGCCCTGTTGCCTGGTTTTATCGCGCAGAATATCCGAGACATTGCCAAAGATGCGGCGGTCGCTCTCCACGGGCGTATAGGATTTATAAATGTAGATCGCACTGTGCACGACATCTTCATCGACAATCGCAAAGCAGGTGCGGTCAAACGCATCCCCGCCGAGACGGCAACGGCGCAAATCGTCGATGGAATCAACACCCCTGCGATGCACACGGTCATTTCCGACCAGCTGTGCCACTATATAATCTGGTGCCTCGCGGGTAATTTCGCAAAACCTTTCCGAAGGCTTTGCCAATTCCACCGGTTGTGCTGCGCTCTGAAACCCTGCTGTAAACATATTACCCTCAACCATTACGCCTTATGAAAAAATGAAATGTATCCAAAATATTCGTGCTTTTCTAGGAAAAGCGGCGATCTACCCGCTTAAAAATTGCCGCAAAAGGTGGTAGTGTCTCAGTTTGAATTGTTAAGTTTTTCATCCCAGTAAGCATCGGCCATTTTTACCACATCTTCAAGGCTCCAAAGGGTCTGCGAAACGCCAGCCGCCATTGCGGGTGCAACTTTCAGGCTTTTGTGAATACGGCAAAAGTTATAGTGCATGAAGTGTAGGGCAATAGCATGGCCGTGGTTTTCTACCTTTTTGCTGAAAGCGTTGGTTAAGCGGGTGAAACGGCGCATGGACATACGCATGGTCAGGTTTTGACGTTCTGCAAAGCTGGTGGAAATATGTTTTACGTCCGGCTTGCCGACCATTTCCTGTTTAACCGCGCCAGTGCATTGTGCAGGGCTATAACGCTTTTGGCCTTCAACATTATCGCCGTATATCTTTACCAACATGGCATAATCAACATCTGCGCCAAAGGCCGCTTCAACGGCATTTACATACAGTTTATATCCATCACTGGTTAGCTGAATACGGTCTGCTATGCGGGAGGCCAGATCAGCCACAAAGTCATGTGCCACTTCGCTATCGCGGCTACCAATGCGCCATGATGGAACAAGCTTCGTATCGGCATCAATGGCTGTCCAAGTCCAAACGTCCCCAGCTTCGCCCTCCATGCCTTCTGGCACGTTTTTTTGCTTGGAATATACGAATGACCAGATTTCATCAACCTGAACGCGCTGGCAGGGAAGGTTGCGAAGGTTTTGATCCTGATACCAAGCGCAAGCCTCGCCAACTTCAACTAAAAGTTTCGTAACGGTGTTGATTGAGCATTCCGCAATCCGGCTTGCAGAACGCAGGGAATTGCCCTCTACCAAGAGATGAAGAATTTGAGCGCGTTCGTGTACCGATTTCCTATTCATACTCTTATCTTAACGGATAAAAGCATTCTGTCAAGCATAAAGTTCAGTTTGGTTAGTCTTGCCATTTTTAGCTTGCAATGCTATAGAATCAATGACATACTGCAATAGGATGAAATGGAATGAATGTAATGTTTGCCGACAAGACGCTGGCCCTTATAGAAACAGAGCGGGCCGGAGAAACCCAATTATCCATTGGGGTTATCAAATCGGCAAGACGGAAACTTGTTGTCCTTAGGGCTGCCGTGGATGACAGGTCTCTGAGAAATTGGAAGAGTTTACACTATGAAAAACTCAAAGGTGATCGTGAGGGTCAAAGGTCTATCCGGTTGAATGATCAGTATCGATTGATCTTTGAACTGGATGAGACCACCGATCCGCAGACGATTACAGTTTTGAATATTGAGGATTACCACTAATGAACAACGCTGTCACATTACCGATTGATCACCCCGGCAGCTTTATCGCTGAGGAACTGGACGCTCGTGGATGGGCGCAAGCCGACCTTGCCTATATTTTGGGCAAGGACGTTACCCAGCTTAACAAGTTGATAAACGGCGGAACAAAGATTACCCCCGATACTGCTATAGCGTTGGGTGATGCTTTTGATATGCCTGCTCAGTTTTTTATGAACCTTCAGAACGAATATGATTTACGCAAAGCTAAGCAGATTGACCCGGGTGTAGGGAAGCGCGCTCGCTTGTCGGCATTTCCAATTCGGAAAATGATAGAGCGTGGATGGATTGAGGATACTGATCCCGCTTTGCTGGATGTACAGATTATGCGGTTTTTCAACAAAGATAATATGAACGATATTCCTTTCATAAATGAAGGCGTGTCCGTCATACCCCATGCGGCTAAAAAAAGTAGCTATGAAAGCACAACGCCTATTCAATATGCTTGGTTGCATCGTGTGCGAAAAATAGCAGAAAGCATTGAGTGCCCTCCCTATTCTGAGGACAAATTAAAAGAAAACCTAAAAACTATCAGAGCGCACATGCTTGATGAAGATGACTTTAAGCATATTCCCGCAATTCTACAAAAATGTGGTGTTAGATTTGTTTTAGTTGAATCTCTGCCGGGTTCTAAAATTGATGGTGTTTGCACATGGTTAAGCGATCAGCCAGTCATTGGGATGACTTTGCGATTAAATAGAGCAGATAACTTCTGTTTTGTTCTTCGTCATGAAATAGAGCATGTTCTAAGAGGCGATGGGAAAGAAGAGACATTTGCGCCCATTGATGAAGATACACAGCAGAACAAAGATAATCGGCCAGAATGTGAACAAATAGCAGATAGCGAAGCAGCAAACTTTTGTGTTCCAAACGACCTTTTGGAATCCTTTATTGCAAGAAAAAGTCCCTTTATTTCTGAAAGAGATATGCTCAGTTTTGCTGCAAGAGTTGAAATAAACCCTGCTGTTGTTGTCGGACAAATACAAAAAAGAACCGATCAATGGGGTTGGCTAAGGAAGTACCAAAAGAACATTGATGATAAATTCACCGATTGGAAATACAGAGATGGTTGGGGCTATCGGGCTCCAACTGGCTTATAGGAGATAAAATGGCTAAATATAATGAGTTGGTTGTAAGATACTGGGATGAATGGATGGAAGAAACCGGGCAACAATCCGGCGATCCAGAACTTTTTGTGCAATGGGCCTTATCTAAAGGTAAGCTTGCTCCCAAACCGCAAGATATAAATAAAATTCTTCGTAAGCAGGTCACTCAGGCACTTCGTGAAGCTAGAAGGTATGATGAAGAGGGCGGCTTCACCTATAGAGCAAAGCAGAGCGTAACTCTGTTTGAAAATGGCTTACCCATTAAGCATTATTTTGATACGGATACTGGCGGTACTACCACACTAAGGCAAAAATCAGTAAAGCAACGTCGTGAAGCCGTAGCCCATGATGTGTATCGTGCGTATTGTGATGTGGAGCGAATGAACAAGGTCTTCCCTAGCGACCCGCAACTAAGTTTTTTCTTGGATTTTAAGGATGACGTTGCCGAATTACGAGCGGCTGAAAATTTAGATGACGATAGTGAAGCCGCTTAGTCGCCTTTTTTCCATCTGGCTTGCGCGGCAATATGAGCAATTTCAGCTTTTTGCTCAGGTGTAAGGGCTTTGTTTCTTGCCTCCGCCCCCTTTAATCCAGATTTGCGCTTTTTAGCGTTAACTTCTGGATCGTCTTTCTCGGCCTCTCCCGTTGCAATATCAACTATGCTTTTGGCAAGCTGATTAGAGTCGCGGGGTCTTTTAGGGGTCTTGCTCATATCCCTATTATACATACTTGGCCGAATAGGGCAAAAAGGTTAATTTATTCAAACTGAGACACTACCCAAAAGGTTAAAATATCGTAAGATAAATAATATTTATTGGAGATAGCCCCATGTCCTTGTCCCCCGCCTCCTTACGCAAACTGGTCTTGACCGCTGTAATGGCTCTGGCCTTTACAGGCGCTGCGAACGCACAGGAAGAAGGCCCGATAGATTGGAAAAAGGGCGGCAAATGGTCTTCCCTCGCAGAGTATATCGGGACCTATAACTACGATGCGGTTTTAAAAAACAAAGATCTAAAAGCCCAATTGGACAAACAGACAAAAGGCGTGGACATCAATCTGGGCGATGAGTTTGAAGTGACTGCGCCTATCGGGTTTGAAAATGACTGCCTTATTTTGCAAGGAAGCCGCGTGCACAAAGGCGATACCAACCGGTCTTATCTGGAAGCTTGCCTGTTTCAGGGAACCGTCAACCTTGCTGTTTTCGATCACGGAAAGATTACGGTGTATACTGCTTTCAAAGACTATAAATATCTTTCCCAGGGAATGCGCAGCTGGATCTATTTTCAAAACAACAGACCCGCACTTAACGATAAGCCAGAGAATCTGCAGCTCGTGATCGAAGCGCAATAACCGGCACAAACAAAAAACCCGCCATGAAACATGACGGGTTTTTTGTTTTTCATTCCGCTGCTCTATTCTTGCTCAACCAGCTTCTGCTTTGTGCTGGCGTAAGAAGCCATATATTTCTGACGCTCCTGATACGTCCATTTCGGATCATTGGCCATACCCTTGTTTTGCATGGCGTCATTCATCGCTTGTTCTTCTATATTCATTTCGAAGCTCCGTTATGCGTTTCAATTGCACTACAAACGGCTCAAAAAGGCGCAGGTTCCAGCCTTTTCCCAGGATTTATGGCCCCTGATCGCAAGCCATCGGTATAGGCTTGTTCCATATTTGCAATACGTGCGGATCCCAGAGGATGGGTGGAAAACCATCTTTCTTTCAAACTATAATCTTTAACATTTTTATAGCGCTCCAACTTATTAATAGTGCCTTTTGCCGCTTCGATATCACCGGTAAGGAGCACGGCTTCGTAATCGCGACGGCGCTCCATGCTTCGGCTGTTAAAAGCGGAAAGCAATTTCTGTCCTTCCCGCAAACCTAACACCGCTGCACCACCGGCGATTAAAAGCAGGCCTGTGTTTGACCCGCAAAAAACTGCGGCGAGTGAAAATCCTCCAAGGGCTGCCATCAAACGTTGGGTCAACCATGCGCCGCCGCCTTCATCCCAACGAAGACGATTTATATCCTTCGCCTTTATGTGAGATACCTCGTGCGCGTCCATTCTTCTGTTTTTTTATTTCTATGCACTTCATAACCAATGAAAGCCGCCACCAAAGCAGCGGAGCTCGCCGCGGCGCCCAAACCTGACGATATAGCGATAGCACCTAGTGATGGCGCATAGCTTAGCGGCAATGCGACTTTGCGACGCACAGGATCATCGATACGGTCTATAAGCGGCCTGCCCATAATTTTTCTAATCATACGCACGAATTGCGCGCAACAAAAAACCCGCCTTGCGGCGGGCTGTTTTGATCTTGTGCATCGTGAATAAGTTATGAAGTTTTTCTTTCATATGGATTTGGAAGACTTGGCATTGACCTACTCTCCCGCGTCTTAAGACGAAGTACCATCGGCGCTAAGGTTTTTCACGGTCCAGTTCGGAATGGGATGGGGTGTTGCACGCTTGCTAAAAACACCAAGTCATCCAAAGCCACATGAAAGAGTAAAGACACATATCAGTGTCGAACTTGAATGCTTCAGATTTAATACTGCGCGCGTATATCAGCCAGACGAAGTCTGGAATGATTTAAATTCAAGCCGATCGAGCAATTAGTAACAGTTAGCTTCATGCCTTACAGCACTTCCACATCTGTCCTATCAACGTCATGGTCTATAACGGCTCTGATAGGGAGTCCTAGTTTTGAAGGAGGCTTCCTGCTTAGATGCTTTCAGCAGTTATCCCGTCCGCACATAGCTACCCTGCGGTGCCGCTGGCGCGACAACAGGTACACCAGAGGTGCGTCCATCCCGGTCCTCTCGTACTAGGGACAGCTCTTCTCAAGACTCCAACACCTGCAGCAGATAGGGACCGAACTGTCTCACGACGTTCTGAACCCAACTCACGTACCTCTTTAAATGGCGAACAGCCATACCCTTGGGACCTTCTCCAGCCC
>JAPJRC010000008.1:18639-56805 GCA_030824805.1 Micavibrio sp. | reverse complement strand
TCAAGTACCTGCCACCTGAAACAAGATTGTATTGGGGGCATGAATATACCGAAGCAAACGGCCGCTTTGCCGCAGCCGTCGAACCTGAAAATTCGGATATCACCGCGCGCATTTCGCAGACGGCAAAACTTCGCGCGAACAACCTTCCGACATTGCCGGGCACACTGGACGTGGAGCTTAAAACAAACCCCTTCTTACGCGCCGACAGCGCAAAAAAATTTGCGGAGCTCAGGCTCCGCAAAGATAATTTCTAAAATGCTTTTATCAGCTTAGGCGTTGTCGGAATTTCCGTTGCCGTTGTTATTGCCGTTTCCATTGTTGTTACCACCACCGGAACGGTGCATCGGGCGACGGTTGCGGCCGCCACCGCCTTGGTGACGACGCGGCAGGCTTTGTTCGGAAGGGCCTTGCTGGAATCCGGCATCATCGCCTTCAAAGTCTTCACCGCCCACATCGGCATCATCAATGCCTTCACCGCCGCGTTTTTTCTGCGATCTGTGCGGCGGAATTGGAATCGGACGCGAACCCAGACGGTCGCGCTCGCTGATTGCAATTTCAATTTCCACGCGCGCAACAACCTTGCGCACTTCGTGCATGGCTTCCATCAGCGATTCACGGGATTCCAGGTTTTTGTTTTGCTTGACCCAGTTTTCGAAACTCTTGATGCAGGCATCCGTGCTTTCGCGAAGTCTTTTTTCGATCTCATCCATGACGTTTGCCTTTTCTCCGTAGTAAAATAAGACGCATACCTTACCCGCGTGCAATTGCTATGGCAAGGTTATATAAACATTGGCTGAATTTCAGGTTTTAAAGAACGAAGATGCAGCCTGCGCGTAGGCTTTTTTCTTGGAAATCTCTGCTTCCGTGCGAACGATTTCTTCCTTCAGACTTTCAACGTAAGCGGCAAGTTCATCAACCGACATAGGCTCTAGATTTTTGAGCTTTGGGGCTTTTTTCTGCGGTTCCAGATCGTCAAACATGGCAAAAGCCTAACAAAAACGGCACGTTGCCCGCAAGCAGAGAAATTAACTTGCATTTGGCGGTGCCTTACGTATATTTCCCCTATTCCCCGACATTTTATAGTGTCAAACAAGTCGAAACGGATGGGGCGTTTCGGCAACGAAAACCCATGTCTTAACGTGATGGAGACAAGATTATGAGCAAACCTCAGGATGCACCGAAACTTTTGATGCCGAAGGCAACCGCCGTATGGTTCATCGACAATACCGCCTTGGATTTCGAGCAGATCGCGGATTTCACCGGCCTTCATACGATTGAAGTGCAAGCGCTTGCCGACGAAGAAGTCGGTCGCGGCATCGTCGGTCGCGACCCCGTTAAAAACAACGAACTGGACCCTGCGGAACTGGAAAAAGCAAAAGCCGATCCGTCCTACCGCATGAAGGTTCTCCGCGCCCGTACCGACCTGCCAGCCGTCAAGGTCCGCGCCAAAGGCCCGAAATACACGCCCGTTTCCAAACGCACGGACAAGCCGGACGCGATTGCCTGGATCATCAAAAACCACCCCGAAGTTTCGGATGCGCAGATTACCAAGCTGGTCGGCACAACCAAGCCGACGATCCAGTCGGTACGCGACCGCACGCACCCGAACAGCGCAAGCATCAAACCGCGTCACCCTGCCGAACTCGGCCTTTGCACCTATCAGGAACTGGAAAAAGCTTCCGACAAAGGCCTGCGCGCACAGGGTAAAGATCCTGCTGCCGTGAAGGCGGAACGCGCTGCCCAGCAAACCGCAAAGGCAGAACCGGAACAGGAAGCAAGCAATCCCAAAGAAGGTATCTTCAGCGGATTTGATTTCTCGAACTTCATGTCCAACATGAACAAGAACAGCGGCCAGTAATCCTGTTTTCAAACATTAAAAAAGCGGCTCCCTACCAGAGCCGCTTTTCTTGTCTCTACCCTTAGGCAGTGACCAGAAATTTCCTACCTTACGAAATACCCTCGATCTGCTCTTTCAGATGCAGTTTTTGACGCTTCAATGCTTTCAAATACCAATCGCTTGCACCCGGCCTCGTCTGTTCCAGCTCGATCTTGCTAGAGATGGCAGCGTGTCTCGCTTCCAAAGCCTGTCTGTGCATTCCCGTTGATGCCATGAGCGGTCTCCTTTTCGATATAAAGCGTTAATGTTAGGTTGATATAAAATTATAGGCACAGATAAGGTTTTTGCGCAAACACCTAATCGGCCGCAATTTTATTTCAGAAAAACGTGATAAACCCACCAAAATTTTCTTCAACGTTATCAACTCGTTCTTCACTGATTGCCGAAACCGCGATTCCGGCAAACATTCTTAAATTTTGCCATAACTGTATTAACGAGAGCTTAAAGCGAGCGACTCACGCGATCGCATTTTAAAAATCGAACACGACGCCCTGCGCGAGAGGCAGTTTAGAGGAATAATTCACCGTCTGCGTTTGACGGCGCATGTAGTTTTTCCATGAGTCCGAGCCGCTTTCGCGTCCGCCGCCGGTATCTTTCTCACCGCCGAACGCACCGCCAATCTCCGCCCCGCTTGGGCCGATATTTACGTTTGCAATACCGCAGTCACTCCCGACAGCAGACGCAAATGTTTCCGCCTCGCGCACGTCGCGCGTGAAGATGCAGGATGACAAACCTTGCGGGACATCGTTGTTCATACGTATAGCATCTTCGAATTTTTCGTACGTCATCACATATAGGATGGGCGCGAATGTCTCATGCTTGACGATTTCGACCTGCGCGTTCATCTCCACGATTGCCGGTGAAACATACGCACCGCCTTTTGTCCTTTTGCGTTCTCCGCCAACCAGAATTTTTCCGCCGGCTTCCTTCGCTTCCTGCAGTGCGCTCTGCATAGAGGCAAAAGCCATCTCGTCTATCAGCGGACCGACGAGCGTTTTTTTATCAAGAGGATCGCCGATGCGGATAGAAGCATATGCCTTTTTCAGCGTTTTAAGCAGCGCCTGCTTTACGTCCTTGTGAACGATAAGACGGCGCAAGGTCGTGCATCTCTGCCCTGCCGTGCCGACCGCACCGAACAATATCGCACGCACAGCCATGTCGAGATCCGCGCTCGGCGCGACGATCATCGCGTTATTGCCGCCCAGTTCCAGCAGGGATTTCCCCAGACGCGCGGAAACCGTTTGCGCCACCGCCTTGCCCATACGCGTACTGCCCGTCGCACTGATGAGCGGCACATGACGGCTTTCCGCAAGGGCCTTTCCGACATCCGCACCGCCAATCACAATCTGCAAAAGATTGTCAGGGCAATCATGGCCGGCCTTTTTGAATTTTGCGACGGCACGCGCGAAAATCTTTTCGCAGGCAATCGCCGTGATCGGCGTCTTTTCCGATGGCTTCCAGATAACAGGATCCCCGCAAACAAATGCAAGGCATGCATTCCACGCCCACACCGCCACCGGGAAGTTGAAGGCGGTTATAACACCGACAGGCCCTAATGGCTGCCATTGCTCACGCATATGGTGGCCGGGGCGCTCGCTCGCAATCGTCAGACCGTAAAGCTGGCGCGAAACACCAACCGCGAAGTCGCAGATGTCTATCATCTCCTGCACTTCACCCAGACCCTCGGACAAAATTTTTCCAGCCTCCAGCGTAACGAGCTTACCAAGATCATCCTTGTGGGCGCGCAATTCTTCACCCAGCAGGCGAACCAGTTCGCCGCGGACAGGGGCCGGTACGGCGCGCCAGTCTTCGAACGCCTTTTGTGATTTGCGGATAGCCGCCTCGACATCCTTTGCCTTATGCTGCTTAATCTTGCCGATTACGCTCCCGTCTATGGGCGTGTGCACGGTCAGATCGCCGGATGCGAGGCCGCTTAGGCCGTTAGCTTTGAGGATTTGCTTGTACTTGCTCATTGTCCGCTTCCTTTTTCTTTTTCGGGATCAGACGGGTTTTGTGCACTTCCCCGCTCTCTTCGAGGATAGGAAATGCCACTGTGCTGATATAGGCATTGATGCGGCGATAGTCGCGGATGATATCGAGATGGAGCGAACTGGTCGCAATCGTTTCCGGAACCGCGCCGCGCAAACGGTGAATATGGGTGGTCATACCATCCGTTTCCGCCTGACGGATAATCTCTTTGCCTTCGATCAATCGTCTTGCGGTTTCCTTGTCACCGGAAATGAACAACGATTGCGCCAGCTGGACGCTCTCGACAACCAGCTTGTGAATATGCTCGATTTCCTTGAATCCAGCTTCCGAGAAACTGTTCTGGCTCTTGATCTTCTTCTGCGCCAGGGCCATCAGGTTTTTGTCGATGACATCGCCGATATGCTCCATGTTTGTCGAGAACGTCAAAATCTGCACATAACGTTGCGCTTCTTTCGGGTCCATGAATTCCTGGCTCAGCTTGGCCATATAGTTTTTGAGGCCGTTGTATATTTTGTCGACGGTATCATCCTCGTCGCGGATTTTCTCGAGCAGTTTTTCATCGTTGGTTTTAAAAACCTTCAATGTGTCTTCCAGCATTTTCTGGATGATATCACCCATCCGCAACGTTTCGCGGGCTGCCGATGCCAGCGCAACGGATGGGATATCGAGATCCTTGTCGTTGAGGTATTTGGTCCGTCCCGGGTCGTCCGCCACCGGGCGGTCGGGCAGAGCCTTTTTCATCAGCTTGTTCAATACGCCTGTAAACGGCAGGAAGACAAGCGCAAGGAAAAGATTGAAGCCGGTGTGGAAATCCACGACCTGTTTCGCATGATCGGGGTCCCATTTGTCCAGATACGGCAGAACAAAAGAGATAAAAGGCACAACAAGCAAGACGCCAATGATGCGGATCAGCATATTGCCGAGCGGAATACGCATTGCATCCGGGTTGTCACGCAATGTTGCAATCAAAGGCGCAATCGTGCCCCCCATGTTCGCGCCGAGAACCATGTATAGCGCCAGCGTAAGCGGCAAAACGCCCGATGCCACCAGCGACATGACCAGCAGAACGATGGCCAGCGATGAATGCGCAATCCATGTAAACAATGCCGCCAGCAACACGGCGAAGAACGGATCTTTTGCCAGGGGTTCCAGAATTAACGGCAAAGTCTCTGACTCTTTCAATGGCGCCGCGGCCTCGCGTATCCACGCAAGCGCCATAAGCATGAACGTAAGGCCGATCATAATGCGACCGACATTTTTAAAGCGCCCGTTATGCTCCATGCTGTAGAGAACATAGCCGGCCACCATCAGTATGGGCATGGCGATGGAGATATCGATGGAGAGAACCTGCGCGACCAGCGTTGTGCCGACATCGGCACCAAGAATGATGGCAAGCCCGGTGCTTGTGTTCACCATCCCCTGCGCGGCAAAACCGGTAACAATAAGCGTTGTCGCCATCGAACTCTGCAGCATGGTGGTCATGATCAGACCGGCAGAGAAAGCGGTGATCCTGTTGTTGGCGCAGATAGAAAGAAATCTCCGCAATTCAGCGCCGAAACCGCGCGTAACACCAAGCCGCAGAAGCGTTACGCCCCACAGCAAGAGCGCGACACCTGCGATAATATTGAGAAGTACCAGCGAAGGAATTATGACGATTCTCCTTTAAAAGATTTATTTTAAAGGCTTTTGCACCAATGTACAGAGAGGCTGCGCTAAAATCCCGCGCCGGCTTGTGAAAGATATTCCTCTTCTTCGGGCGTATTCATGCGCGAAAGGATGCTGTTGCGGTGCGGAAATCTTCCATACTTCTCGATCACCTTCAGATGACGCAGCGCATAATCGTAGCCCAGCGGATCATCCTTTTTCATTTTCTCAAACAACTCGACGCATTTGCGCTGATCGTTCAGATTTTCGCTGTGCTCGAACGGGAGGTAAAGAAAGCGGCGTTTAATCGGGTTCAAAACCTGATCGAATCCTTTTGAGAGCGCAAATTTGGCAACGACCAGAGCCTTGGCATCGGTTGCAAACGCTTTGGGCGTGCCGCGATACATATTCCTTGGAAACTGGTCCAGTAAAATGCAAAGGGCAAGACAACCATCGGAATCGGTCTTCCAGTCGTCGAAAATGCCCATGGCGCCTTTTTTATAGGCCTCTTCGAAACGATCCCTGATTGCCTGATCGAATTGTTCGTTGACCTGAAACCATTGCGCAGGCTGCGTTTCTTCAAACCAGAAATCGAGGATGTCTTTTTCTACATCTTTCATAAGATGTGATTCTAAGCTTACTTCTGCGCCTGTTCAAGAAGCAGCTGGCGGATTTTCTTTCGTTTCTTCGCGGCAAGCCACGCCATCACGGCAGCGGGCATAAAGGGGATCAGAAGAATGACCACAAAGGTTGGATTCTGAATGGCCAACATGGGATCGGCACGAAAATGCTTGAAATAGATATAAGCAAAAAGACAGATACCAAACACGGCAAAAAGATCTGCACAGATCTGCATAATTTTCGACGTGATCAATAACACACGCAATTCGTTATTCATTGCTGTTCTCGCGTATAGGCCCCTACTATCTCAATAGTATACGCCCATGAACCCTTCGGAAAGGTTAATATTAGAGAATGTGCAATTAGTGCACATTGCTCCATATTTTGCGTTTTACGCCATACATAACAGCAGCAAAAGCGGCGAGGAAGATCAGGACTTTGAGGCCCGTCTGCTTGCGTTTTTCCATCTCCGGCTCTGCGGCCCAGGTCAGGAATTGGCTCACATCCTTGGCGTATTGCGCCACGGTTGTGGGCGAGCCGTCTTCATACGCTACAGCCCCTTCCAGCAGAGGCGCAGGCATTGCGATTTTATGACCTGCCATATAGCGGTTCCAGTGCTGGCCCGGGGCAAGATCGGCACCCGCTGGCGCGTCTTCATATCCTGTCAGGATGGCGTAGATGTAATCCGCACCGCCGGCACGTGCTTTTGTGATCAACGAAAGATCAGGCGGCATAGCACCGTTGTTGTTGGCCTTGGCAGCATTGTCGTTGGCGTAAGGAGATTTGAAATGGTCGCTCGGCTTGCCGGGACGCTCGAACATTTCACCTTCGTCGTTCGGACCGTCCATGAATGTGTATTCCGCAGCGACGGATTTGATTTGCGCTTCCGAATATCCGAGATCGGCCAGATTGCGGTAGGCCACGCGTTTCATGCTGTGGCACGCCGCGCAGACTTGCTTATAAACCTGGAAACCGCGTTGCAATGCCGCGCGGTCATAGGTTCCGAACGGACCGGAGAAATGCCAGTCCTGTTTCGGCAGTTCCGGCGTGTGGTGCGCATCGGCGGCGGCTGCATGCTCTTCGCCCGCAGGTGCCGCGTGCTTGGATTCCGCAGCGTTTTCTTCGCCGCTACCCTCGCCTTGCGGCGCGGAAGCAGACTCATCAGCCGCCGGAGCTTCTGTGCTTTCTTCTGCGGCTTCGGTTTTGGCAGCGTCGGAAGGCGCGGCTTCTGTCGTTGCAGGCGCTTCGGCAGGAGCGGCTTGCTCCGTTTCCGCTGTCGCGGCGGCATCGTCTGCCTTGGCATACGCACCTGTAGGCGCAGCCATCAATCCCAGCGCAAGCAATGCCAACATGGCATGCTTCGTTTTGCCGGAAAGGATCGCTTCATGAATGCTGTTCGGCAATGTCGCGACAGGTTCGTTATTGTTCAGCCATGGAACAATCGCGAGGAACCACCCGAAATAATACAGAGTCATGATCTGCGCCAGCGGAACCCATATGCCTTCGGCAGGCTTGGAGCCGCAGACGCCGAGCACCAAGAACACGCCGAGAAGGGTCAGAACCGTGGCTCTGAACCATGGGCGGAACACGGCGCTGCGCACAGGATGGCGGTCGATGAACGGCAACGCGAACAGTACGGCTATGGCGCCGAACATTGCGAGCACGCCGCCGAGTTTTGCGGGCATCAGGCTGATAGATTGGAACGGGATAACGTTGATGAGTGGCTTTAACGCTGCGACATCTTTAAAGAATGCCAGCAAACCACCCGGAACGGCCAGCAGACCGGCAACGATGATGATCGGCAGCAGGTTGCTCGTCACTACCTTGTCCGGCGTTTTCCTCCAGCAGAACTGGTACACGAGGAAACCACCGATGACGCCGGCGCCGGCCAGATAGATGTTCAGGTCAAACGTGATGGCGCGCAGGATTGCGTAGAACGGCAGGAAGTACCATTCAGGCACGATGTGTGCGGGCGTCACCAGCGGGTTTGCCTCGATATAATTGTCCGGGTGGCCAAGGCTGTTCGGCATGAAGAATGTGAACAGGACGTAGATGATCAGGAATATGAGCAGGCCGAACGTGTCTTTGATCGTGTAGTACGGATGGAACGGCAGTGTGTCCTGCTCTCCTTTTACATCGATACCCAGCGGGTTGTTTGAACCTGTGACATGCAGCGCCCAGATGTGCAGGAACACCACGGCGAAGATTACGAACGGCAACAGGTAATGCAGCGCGAAGAATCGGTTCAGCGTCGGGTTGTCGACGGAGAAACCGCCCCAGAGCAGCGTCACGATGCTATCGCCCACCAGCGGAATCGCCGAGAACAGGTTTGTGATAACCGTGGCGCCCCAGAAAGACATCTGGCCCCATGGCAGAACATAGCCCATGAATCCGGTCGCCATCATCAGGAGGAAGATGACCATGCCGAGAATCCACAGAAGTTCGCGCGGCCCTTTGTAAGAACCGAAGTAAAGGCCGCGGAAGATGTGGATGTAGACGGCGATAAAGAAGAACGATGCACCGTTTGCGTGCATGTAACGGATCATCCAGCCATGCTCGACATCGCGCATGATACGCTCGACGGAGTTGAACGCGCCTACTGTGGACGGGTTGTAATGCATGGCCAGCGTGATGCCCGTAATGATCATGGTGACAAGCATCACCATGGCGATCGCGCCGAAATTCCAGAAATAGTTGAAGTTACGCGGAGTCGGGAATACGCCGTATTCCTTGTTCATCAAGGTGAATATCGGCAGGCGGGAATCCACCCATTCAACCACCGGATTGTCGAAAGCCTTACGTTCTTTGGAACCCATTGTTCTTCTCTCTCTTCAATCTTTATTAGCCGATGCGGACGTTGGTTTCGCCGAGGAATTCATATTTGGGCACGGCAAGGTTTTTCGGTGCCGGGCCTTTTCTGATACGGCCGGACGTGTCGTAGTGCGAACCGTGGCATGGGCAGAACCATCCGCCGTATTCGCCTTTTACGTCCGTGTTCTTCTGGCCTTGCGGTACGCAGCCAAGGTGCGTGCAGATACCGACCAGGATCAGCCATTCCGGCTTCTTGATACGCTCGGCGTCCGTTTGCGGGTCGCGGAGCGTCGCCACATCGACATCTTCGGCTTCTTTGATTTCTTCCGGCGTGCGGCGGCGGATGAACACCGGCTTGCCCTGCCACATAACCGTGATCGCCTGACCGGGTTCTATCGGGGCAAGATTAACCTCCGTCGTCGAAAGCGCGACCGTGTCTGCTGCCGGATTCATCTGGTCAATGAAAGGCCATGCCACGGAGCCCGCCCCCACCGCGCCGAATGCGGCTGCGGTCAGGAAAAGGAAATCGCGGCGCGTCTCATGCGCCGACAGCCCCGTTTGCTCGTATCCGTCGGGGCGGTGTTCGCCCTTCAACGTGTCGCCTTGTGCGTGGGGTGAATGGTCTGTGCTCATATTGTGTTACGCCGTTCTGCGATTTGGATTTTTTGGTTGGAATTCAACGCTTCGGAGTACCATTAAAATCCCTTTCCCGACAAGTGAGGATTTGTGGAATTCCGCAGAAAAAGATCATACAGTGCAGCATGACGACAGGCAACCACCCCATACATCTGGCGCTTTTCCAGCCCGAGATTCCACAAAACACCGGCGCCGCCATGCGCCTTACCGCCTGCATGGGCATTCCGCTCGACATCATAGAGCCCACCACCTTCGTCTGGGACGAAGCGAAAATCCGCCGCTCCGCTATGGATTACATCGACCATGTCGATTTGCGTCGTCACGCAAGCTGGGCCGCATTCCGTAAAACCTATGCGGACCGCCGTGTCATCCTGCTGACAACAAAGTCCACGCAATCCTATTTCGACTTTGCCTTCCAGCCCGGAGACATCCTTATGGCCGGCCAGGAAAGCGCGGGCGCGCCGCCGGAGGTGCACGCCGCCGTCGAAGCGCGCCTCACCATTCCCATGCCGGGCGGTGTGCGCTCTATGAACGTCGTAAACGCCTGCTCGATGGTGGTCGGAGAGGCTTTGAGACAGCTTGGAAATAGCACCAATTCACTCTAGAATATTCAAATATCTGATTGATTTGTCTTTGTAATTTTACCTTGCATGTATTCATGAAAGGAGTAGAAAAAACACATGACAAACACGCAAACCAAAACCGACATATGGCAAGAACGCAAAGCAGCGGCGGCCGCCTGGTTTCGAACGATACGCGATCAAATCTGCAAAGAATTTGAAGCGCTTGAAGACGAATCTTCATCCAGCGATCCGGCCGGACGCTTCGAACGCAAAGCCTGGGATCGCGCTTCGCTGGAACAGCCGAACCATTCCGGCAGCCAGTTGAACGGCGGCGGAGAAATATCCCTGATGCGCGGGCGCGTTTTTGAAAAGGTCGGGGTCAACATTTCCGAAGTCCACGGCACATTCTCGGAACAGTTCGCGTCCCAGATTCCGGGCGCGGCTGAAAGCGGCGGACAGTTCTGGGCTTCGGGCATATCTCTCGTCGCCCATATGAAATCTCCCCTCGTCCCGGCGGTTCATATGAACACGCGCATGATCGTAACATCCAAATCATGGTTTGGCGGCGGTGCGGATCTGACCCCCATGTATCCGGATGCGGCCGATACGGCGGATTTCCATGCGGCTTTCAAAGATTGCTGCGACCGGCACGATTCCACGTACTATCCCAGGTTCAAGCAATGGGCGGACGAGTATTTCTTCCTGCCCCACCGGAACGAACCGCGGGGCATCGGCGGCATCTTCTATGATTATGTCGACAGCGGAAACTGGAATGCGGATTTCGCCTTTACGCAGGACGTCGGCAAAACATTTGCACAGATTTATCCCGCCCTTGTTCGCAGATCCATCCACAAGCCATGGACGCAGGAGCAGCGTGAGCATCAACTGGTCAAGCGCGGGCGCTATGTTGAATTCAATCTGCTGTACGACCGCGGAACGATGTTCGGCCTGAAGACCGGTGGAAACACCGAAGCCATCCTGATGTCCATGCCGCCAGAGGTAAAATGGCCTTAAACTGTTAAGGTTGGCGCTTTGGCCTTTGCAATAACATCCAGCACCTCACTCAGAGACTTTGCCTGCCTCTCCTGAACTTCGGCCTGCGTCATAACAGTCCAGCCCTTGGCTTCAGCCTTTGCGAGGTTTGAGCGCGACGGATTGTCGCTGCACAGGATGTTGTTTGCTGCGTGATCGGCATAATCTTTATGATGGGAATATTCCAGCTCTTTGCCGAGCGTTGCCCCCACAGCCATAATTGGCGCACTGGTGAAGGTCAGGAACTCGTTCAGCCTCACGGGCTCTTTGCCGATGATGATATCGAACATTCCGTGCTCCTTGTCCTTTTCGTAAAGAGCCTGCGCGACAATATAAGAGCCGAACAGGTCGGCTTTTACAGGCTGCGTATCGAACAGATGGAGGTTGAGCGGAAAATCGTATCCGATCATCGCGTTGATATCATCCTCGCACTCTTCCTTGTCACTATAGCTAGACCAGCCTTCTGCCACACGGTCTTCGATGCGCGTCAGCAATTTCGGAATGGCGATATAGACGTCCAGATCTTTGGGTCTTTTCCCGTTGTTGATGTCGTTGAAGAGCCCGCCGAAAGCAAAGCCGCCGGCGACTTCATGTCCGCGGGCGGCTTGTTGGGCGACGATATCATGGTATAGCGTGTTGATTATCGGAGGCAGCGTGAATCCTGGAAATGGCGGCGCTGACGAAGATAGAATATCCTCCTGAGCCAAATGCCTTGTAGCGCGCTTAAAATGCTTAAACATGCTGGAATTGTATAATCAAATCATTAAAATTATACAAATCTAATGCATTAAATCTTTGGAACATTTGAGAAATCGGACTTTATCCATTTCTCTTCCATTTCTTTCAACTTGCTTCCCAGCGCGGGGCCCCGCGATACCCCTGCTTCTATCAACTGCTCGGCCTTCAGCGGGAAAACAGGCGCCTGCCAGTAGCGCGCAATATCCAGCAGTTCCAAATTAGGCATATCGTCTTTTTGCACGAGGCGAAGCAGATACGCCTGCAACGCCATCTGATTGCCTATCCGGTAAACCAATTCGCGTATTTTCGGCTTCGACAAACGCGTGAGTATCTTCAGGCCGATGGCTAGTTTTTCAAGATGCTTTTTCTGTGCGTTGGACAAAAGCAACCCGTCTTCAAAATAATGCGGCTGCAGATTACCGATGGCAAGCAGGCGCGCCATTATATCCTGCGCCTCATGTCGCCTTTGCAAATGACACAATGTGTGCAGAACCGGCTCGCGGAAGGTTTTCTCCAGACACGGTGTAATCTTGTTGGCTACCATCAGCTTTATAATCGGCGAAGGATCTGGCACCGCCAGAATTTTTAAAAACTCCTGCGTCACGCGTTCGCGCGACAATGTGGTTATCTTATCCGCAAATTGCGCACATGCCGCCAGAGCCGCAGCATCCGGTGCGCCCTCTCCATATTGCGCATGGAAACGGAAGAAACGGAAGATACGCAGAAAATCTTCGCAGACACGTTCCGACGGAACTCCGACGAAACGAATGCGTCGGGCTTCGAGATCTGCGAGCCCCTCGCCTGTGGGATCGAATATCTCGCCGTTTGGCGCTGCCAGAAGAGTGTTAATGGTGAAATCACGCCGCTGCGCATCTTCCAGCCAGCTATCGGAAAACGCGATCACTGCGTGGCGGCCATCGGTTTCAATATCTTTACGAAGTGTCGTGATCTCAAAACTGCCGTCATCCACAACGGCCGTTACAGTGCCATGCTCCAAACCGGTTGGAATATACCGAATGCCCGCGGCCTTCAATTTCTCAATAACCTGCAGGGGATGATGCCGCGTGGCAATATCGATATCTGACACAGGTTTATCGAGCAATGTGTTGCGCACGCATCCGCCGACGAATAAGGCTTGAGGGGCGTCTTCATACGCGCCTAGAACACGCATAACCCTGACGCATCTGTAATCTGTCATCCAGCCCGGCGTGGGAATCTGTTGTGCAGCCTGCATGCGCTACACAATACCTCAAAATTATAAAAAGCCAATCCCACAGAAATACGCAAACTATGATTGTATAATCATGCCTTCAGGATCTTCGGCAATGGGAATGTATATATGTACGCCAGTTCCCTGCCCGTGAAGCGTTTCCACAATAATTGCGCCCGAAGAACCGGCCACATATCCCTGAACTGTGGACAATCCAAGCCCCGTACCCTTGCTTAACGCTTTGGTCGTAAAGAATGGATCAAAAATATTGGGCAGGATTTCCGAAGATATGCCCGGCCCTGTGTCGGACACGACCAGCTCGATATAATTTCTTTTGTTGCTAAGGTAACCGCTCATAAGAAATCCTTTGGTACCGCTTACAACCTTTGTGCGCACAGAGGTTGAAGAATTCCGGTCCGCCTCTGTCTGGCTGATCATCTGGCGCCGCAGACCAAGCAGATTGCGATCCATAGGACGGATGGAAACAACAATACGGCCGGGTTGCGCGTCTATGGCTTCGATGGAATTCAGACAAAGATTCCGGATAATCTGCTGTAACTGTTCTGCGTTGAACAAAACGCGGGCGTCTCCCGATTTGAGGTCTATAGCGATAGAAATGTGGGGCGGACACAACTCAACCAACTCTTCTTCCATCTCTTGCAAACACTCGGCGATATTCAGTGACGAGGCTTTGCTGCCCTTACTGATAAAGAATGCTTGCAATTCATCGACAAGCTCCTGTGCCTTTTTACATTCCCCGCGAATATTTTCGATCATCTCTTTCTGGCTTTGCTCCGTTTGCCTGTCGCTCCGCCATGTTTCCATGGCGGCAACAATAGAATCCAGGGCGCCTTGGAAATCCGTTACAAGACGGCCGGTGATACGGCTGATCGCTTCCATCTTTTGCGAATGGAACAACTGCTCCTTGAGCTCTTCTTTTTCCTTGTCGGCGGCATAACGTTCGGAAATATCGCGCATCACGCCGATCGTTAACCCGTCCGGCAGCCTTGTCAGTGACGCATCGCCGTAAAAGAGTGTGCCGTCCTTGCGCATAACCGTAAGGCTGCCCGACCACGCGCCTTTCAAAATGGTGGTGGGCAGCACTATGGAGTTGATCAGCTCCTGCCCCTTCTCGTTGTAAAAATTCCGCCAGTCCGTTCCGATATATCGCTCACGCGTATAAGGATCATAGCCGTGAATCTTTAGAAAGCTCCTGTTCATGAACAAAACGTTGTTGTCTTCATCGGTAATCGCAATGCCGTCGGATGCCGCTTCCACCGCAAGTTTGATGATTTTCAGAACGCGGTCGTAGGAAACTTTTTCGCTGATATCACGGACGATACATGTCAGACCTCCGTCATCGAGCTTTTTCAAACTCAATTCCTGCGGAAATTCTGCACCGTTACGTTTCAATCCCACGCTCTGGCCGGTCCATTCACCGGTTCGCTCCAGCACGGGAAATACTTCGTTTAAAAAGAAATGCAGGCGTTTGGGCTTGTAGAGAGATTGCCAGCTCATGCCCACCATTTCGCGTGGCTCGTCGTAGCCGTAATAGGTCGCATGCGCCTTGTTAACGTAAGTGTAGAATCCGAACTTATCGAGAATGGCGATGCCGTCTATGGTCGTTTCGATGGCTTTTATCCGGCTGGAGAGCCGCGCGTACGCGGTTTCGTTTTCGCGTTGCAGCCTGTTGCCGTCTATAATTTTTCCTGCCGCCACAATAAGCATGGTAAAACCAGCGGCAACCATCAACAAAAGGACAATGGAAAAGAGATGAAGGTCGCTCTTTTCGGGTTCAATTCTGTTGCTGTCAGAGAGGCCGAATATTTTACCGTGGTTCATAATTTCGACGACAACGAATATGGTACAGAAAATATAGACCAGTCCGGCCAGAGCCAGCGGAAGATTTGCGTTAAACCATGCAGAAAAACGACGGACCATTCTTTAGCCCCAACCGTTTTCCTTGGCCATCAGCGCCGCCTGCGTTCTGTTCGCCGCCTTCATTTTACGGCAGATGCCGCGCACATGCAGTTTAACGGTAACAACCTGCAAATCAAGCGCGCGCGCAATATCCTTGTTGCTCGCACCCTTGACCAGATAGGAAAGCACTTCCTTCTCGCGCCCCGTAAGCTGGAAATTGCTATGCTTTGCAACCATCCCTGTTTCGGAGTGATATTCGAAATGATCGCGAACAGCCGGAAAAAATGTGCCGCCCTCAAGTATATCGTGAATGCCGCCAAGAAACGCTTTGCATGTCAGGCTTTTGGGAAACACGCCCTGCACATCGCTCTTCCACGGCAGTTCCGGATAGCGCAGCGGCAGCATAACCCCCACCTTGGCGGGTTCCGGCAACATCAAACGTTTTTCTACGCCGCCATCGCCTTCCCATCCCGGAAGATCCGCATCGATCAAAATCAAATCGCGCGGACTGTTTTGGAGTTTGTACAGCAATTCCTGATAACTTCCCGCATCATCGACGGCGATATCGGGATTTGCCTGGCGGATGTAGCGGCATAGCGCTTCGCGGCACAGATTGTGTGAATCGGCAATGATGATGGTTTGCATGTGACTCTCCCTAAATCGGGAACAGCATTGCAAATCGCTTGCCGGAAAAAATCCTTTATTATCAAGGGTTGGTTATTTGCATTTTGCGATTATTTGCAAAATGCAATGCAGAACGCTATTGCGCGGCGAGATGGATGTCATAGCGCTTGCCGCCTTTGTTGTGCGCAAGCGTCTGGCGATAGACGTAAACGCCTTCCAGAACACGCTGCACATAATTGCGCGTTTCATAGATGGGTATCATCTCGATCCAGTTCACGAGATCCACCTGCGGGTTGCGTGGATCGCCGATTTCGCCTATCCAGCGGTCCACGCGTGCCGGCCCGGCATTATAAGCCGCAAGCGCCATCGCGTAATTGCCGTTGTATTTGTTAAGCAGCTTTTGCAGATAACGGGTGCCGAGCGCGACGTTGTGCCCCGGCTTGGTGGTAAGCCACTTCACATCGTGCGAGAGTCCTGCCTTCTGCGCGACTTCTTTCGCGGTGGCAGGCATCAACTGCATAAGGCCGCGCGCACCGGCGGAGCTTACAGCCTCCATATCATATCGGCTTTCCTGGCGGACAAGCGCGTGCACCAGCGCCCATTCAACATCGACATCGTTCATATATTTTTCGATTTTGGGGAAAGCATAGCCGACCATGGTAACGCCGAGTTTTTTCTCGCTCTCCTGCGCTGCCTTGATCGCGTAATTGCGCATGCCCATATCGTCGGCAACGCTCGCCACGGCCGCATAATCCTGCGCCGTTTTCGATACATCGATCATTTTGGTCAGAAACATTCCGGCTTCGGCCTTATAACCGTTGCGTTTGAGCCAGCGCGCGGCGTCCGCCAACGCGCTTTGCTTCATTTGCGGGCTGGAAGATACGGCGCTCGTTTTAACCGCGCCGTTGGTCCCGAGTTTGGCCGCGGACAATTGCCCGTAGAAAGTTGTCGTGTGACGCGCACCGACATCGTACCATTTTTTGGCGATTTCCGGATGCCCGAGCCGCTCGCTCGACAACCCCGCCCAATATGCCGCGCGCGATTTGCTGATCGGTGTTTCAACCTTGTGATACAGGCGTTCGAAATGCTCGAACGCATCCCACGGCTTTTTCAAATATTCCAGCGCCAGCCATCCTGCCATCCATTCATTGGTGGCGAAACCCGGGCCATCGTTGATTTTATGGTTGGCTGCGACCTTGTACGCCTGCGCGTATTTCCGTTCTTCGAACAAGCGGCGCACCATGATGCCGCGCTCTTTGCCCCAGTCTTCGGAATCGAACATTTTGTCCGAAGACGGCGACTGCGCCAGAATTTCAAGCGCGCCCGGATTGTTGTCGGCCTTCCGGCGGTACACCAGACGGTCAAACAAAAGTCCTTCATCGTTTTGCAGGGATTGCGGCACACGGTTCAGTGCGGCGTTGACGTTGCCTTTTCCCGTGCGTAGGGCAATGCGCGCCTCGACCAATGCGGGATAGCCGTTACCAAGCGCTTCGGCAATCGCGCGCGCGTTTGTGTATTGCCCTTTGTAGATAAGGCGGCGCAAACGGTCCTGATGCGCGCCGCGATTCAGCACCGTCGCGAACGTCATGAAACCTTTGCTCTGGT
Organism: Micavibrio sp.; assembly: GCA_030824805.1. Lineage (GTDB taxonomy): Bacteria > Pseudomonadota > Alphaproteobacteria > Micavibrionales > Micavibrionaceae > Micavibrio_A. The sequence continues at coordinate 39,515 of JAPJRC010000008.1, read as the reverse complement.
CGTTGGGCGTTAGCGCCACATTGCGCCACCAGTTGTTGATTTCCTCGAGCGCTTTGCTCTCCCGCCCCACCGAACGCAACGCCGTGGCATATGTCTTCATGCCGAACGTTGTTTGCGGCGGATTTTTTGAGAACCAGTCGAGCGCGTCTTTTTGCGATATCGACGTCGGCATCGCTTTTTCCGCCTCTTCCCGCAATTTGTTCATGGCGGGAAAATCGGGATGCGCGCTGATAAAACGTGAAATCGTATCGTAATTGGCGCTCTTTTGTTCGCCCTTGTAATAGCTCAGCCACGCGCGCGCGGCGTTTGACTGACCGCCGCTCGGCGACGGCGCGGCCTGATCCTGTTTTCCGGCAAAATTCTTATGGCCGCTCTCTTTGGCTCCGGCCATCGTCGTAGTGACCGAAAAAGCAAGGGCAAGAACGAGGAAAAACATCCCCAAAGGCTTGAAAATACGCATGACTTTACCTTGCCAGCATTTGTCAGAAACTATAAGGTGCTATTTTAAATCATCCACATGAAGGCATGCGAGAGAAAAATGTTCAAAGGTTCGATTACGGCGCTTATCACCCCTTTCCGCAACGGTGAAATTGACTGGGCGGCGTTTGACAAGCTGGTCGAATGGCAGATCGAAAGCGGCACCGATGGCCTGGTGCCATGCGGCACGACGGGTGAATCCCCGACGCTCAGCCACGATGAACACCATGCGGTGGTTGAACGCTGCATCCAGATCACGAACGGCCGTATTCCCGTGATCGCGGGCACGGGCTCCAATTCCACGAAAGAAGCCATCAGCCTGACACAGCGCGCACAAAAAGACGGCGCGAACGGTGCGCTCGTGGTAACGCCTTATTACAACAAACCGACGCAAGACGGCCTTTACGCGCATTACAAGGCTCTGCACGATGCTACCGATATTCCGATCATCATCTATAACATCCCCGGCCGTTCGGTGATCGACATGACGAACGACACGATGTGCAAACTGGCCGAACTGCCGCGCATCGTCGGTGTAAAAGACGCAACAGGCGACCTTGCACGACCGCTGAACATCAAAAACCGTCTTGGCGATGATTTCTGCCAGCTGTCCGGCAACGACGACACGGCGACGGGCTTCCTTGCACAGGGCGGCCATGGCTGCATTTCCGTGACGTCCAACATCGCGCCCGCCGAATGCGCGAAAATGCAGGACGCATGGGCCGCCGGCGATGTGAAAACAATGAACAAATACCGTGATCTTCTAGCGCCCGTACACAAGGCGCTCTTCTGCGAAACATCGCCTGCGCCTGTAAAATACGCCGCATCCCTGCTCGGCATAGGCACGGACGAAGTGCGCCTGCCGCTTGTTCCGGCATCCAAAGCTGCGCGCGCTGCGGTGGATGAGGCAATCGCGTTTGCAAAGCTTGCCTCTGCGGATGGAAACGCTACATTGCGCGCCCATGGCTAAGAAAAATTCTAAAAAACCTGCTTTGCTCTCGACCGACGCGGTTATCTCCGATAACCGCAAGGCGAATTTCGAGTATTTTCTCGAAAGCAAAACCGAGGCAGGTATCGTGCTTACAGGCACTGAGGTCAAATCCCTGCGCCACGGCCAGTGCGGGTTGCAGGAATCGCATATAGCGCCAAAGAAAGGCGCGCTGTGGCTTTTGAACGCGCATATTCCTGAATACCAGCAGGCCGGTCCGCATCTGCAGCACGCGCCGCGCCGTCCGCGCAAATTGCTGCTCAGCGCCCGTGAAATGCACAAGCTTATGGGCGCCGTGCAGCGCGAAGGTTATACCATCGTGCCGACCAAAATTTACTTTAATGCCAAGGGCCTTGCGAAGCTCGAGATTGCTTTGGCAAAAGGTAAAAAAGAGCACGACAAGCGTGAAACCATCAAGGAACGCGACTGGAACCGCCAGAAAGCCCGTGTTTTGCGCAACGAGCGGGATTAACCGGTATATCTTTACAGGCAAGTTTGCATTCCCTCCCCTGGATCCGGTAAAAGTGCCGCGTCAGACTTAGTCATAGAGGAGTGTTTATGGACGAAAATGACAGACGGCTTGCGCGTCTGGTCGGTGTTACGCCGAACGAAATCGCAAGAAGCCTCCGGGAAGCCTACGACGTTGCCGGTATGGATAATGTGGCCCCTACATTGCGTGATAAAATGGCAAGATTGCGCAATGAAGATTATGGCCCGACCATACAGGAACGCCGCAAGGCCTTGGAACAGCAATTGGCGGACGATGATCATCCATCCTTCCGCTTTTAACGAAACCACAGACCACAAGCCGCGCCCGTCGCGGCTTTTTTAATGCCCGCAAAAAACTATATTGGTTCCATGGCTTTCCGGCATCCCGCGCGTATAGATTTTTCCAAACCGCCCAGCCCCGAAGTGGCGCAGGCCATCGCAAAGCAGAACGCGCTGCGCACGCTCGTGCGGCTGGAAGACGATTTCGGGACATTAAACACGATTGCCGGAATAGATGTCGGCTACGATCTGGAGCGCGAACTGACCAAGGCGGTGGTTGTGCTTCTTTCCTATCCTTCGCTGGAATTACAGACATCGGTAATCGCCTATGCAGAAACCGACTTCCCCTATATTTCCGGTTTGCTGGCATTTCGGGAAGTGCCCGCAATAATGAAAGCCCTTGCATGCCTGCCCGCGCAGCCCGACCTTTTGATGGTGGACGGGCAAGGCGTGTCACACCCGCGCCGCATGGGAATCGCTGCGCATCTTGGCGTGCTTACCAACCTGCCCGCCATCGGTGTTGCAAAATCGCGCCTCACGGGCAGGCATCAGGAACTACCCCCGCACAAATTTGCGCAAACACCGCTCATGGACAAGGGTGAAACAATCGGCACGGTTTTGCAAAGCAAGGACAAATGCAATCCGCTTTATATTTCCGCCGGCCACCGCATAACGCATGAAACGGCGCTCGCCGTTACGCTGGATTGCCTGAAGAACTACCGCCTGCCGGAACCGACGCGTCTTGCCGACCAGATTTCGAAATGGAAACTCGCGCCTCTCTCCATAAAAAATCCCCCGCTTGCGGCGGAGGATCTTTTTTCTTAGAAAACATTGGAAGAAAATGGCGCTGTGTAACTACCGTAATCTTGAACCTGTATGCTTTCCCGATTACGAAGCAGCCTTTTTCGATTTGCCGGCAGAACGTTCCACCGGAGCCTCGTCTGCCGCCGCAATTTCCGCCGCTTCCGCCGCTTCATTGGAATCCGGACCAACCAGCAAGGCTTCGGCCACGATACCGGCGCTGCCCTTGATCTTGTTTTCCAGCGTGAGCATCATTGCAGGATTGTCGCGCAGATATTGCTTGGCGTTTTCGCGGCCCTGGCCGATACGCTCGCCTTCCGCCGAGAACCATGCACCGGATTTCTCCACAAAGCCCGCCTGAACGCCGAGATCGACAATCTCGCCCGTTTTGGAAATACCTTCGCCGTACATAATGTCGAATTCCACCTGACGGAACGGAGGCGCCATCTTGTTTTTCACGACCTTCACGCGTGTCTGGTTTCCGACCACCGTTTCGCGCTCCTTGATGGAACCGATACGGCGGATATCCAGACGGACAGAGGCATAGAATTTCAGCGCGTTACCGCCCGTCGTGGTTTCCGGAGAGCCGAACATCACGCCGATCTTCATACGGATCTGGTTGATGAAGATAACGACGCAGCGCGATTTGGAAATCGAACCCGTGATTTTGCGCAGGGCCTGGCTCATCAAACGTGCCTGCAAACCAACATGCGTGTCGCCCATCTCGCCTTCGAGTTCAGCTCTCGGCACCAAGGCCGCCACAGAGTCGATAACCAGAACGTCAACAGCGTTGGAGCGCACCAGCGTGTCGGCGATTTCCAGCGCCTGTTCACCGGCATCCGGCTGCGAGATCAGAAGATTGTCGAGGTCTACACCGAGTTTTTTCGCGTAGGTCGGGTCGAGCGCGTGTTCCGCATCGATGATGGCACATGTGCCGCCCGCCTTCTGGGCTTCGGCGATAACCTGCAACGCCAGCGTCGTCTTACCCGAAGATTCCGGTCCGTACACTTCGGTGATACGGCCGCGGGGCAGACCGCCGATACCAAGCGCGATGTCGAGGCCGAGCGATCCGGTGGAAATGGCTTCGACTTCCAGCGGGTTCTGGCCGCCGTTCAGCTTCATGACAGAACCCTTGCCGAACGCACGTTCAATTTGGGAAAGGGCGGCGTCGAGGGCCTTTTGCTTGTCACCTTGGTTCATTTGGTCTTCCTTTTTGAATGGGGTCACGGACATGGAAATATTCCTTTTCTGGCACAGTTAAATGAAGGGTTTCAACGAAACGTCGAGAGCAACTCACAGAGATATTATGCAGCCAATCGTACACGCTTTGTTCTCACGGTCAACCCAAAAGAACGAAAAAAGAACAAATAAAATTTCAGGGCTTAAAAATCCCTTGAATACAATATGTTAGAAGAATAGAGTGCCAGCCATGAGACATGGACAGATTATTGAAAAACTCCCGCCCGAAGGGCTAACCAGATTGCCGGACACGGTCTGGCGCTTCCTGTGGTTCTTCATGCGCCAGATCAAAGGCCGTCTCTGGGCGCTGGCGATTCTCGGCATCGTTGCGGGTGTGCTGGGCTCCCTCTCCGCGTATTTCTTCGGGCTTATTATAGAAGCGTTCGTCGACACAACGGATAAAGCCCTGATCTGGGACAATCTCAGAACGCCGCTTGTCGTCTACACGTCACTGATTCTGGTGGCGGTTCCCATTCTCTACAACGCGCAAGGATACCTCACTTCCGTCACCCTGCCCTATTATGCGGCAATGGTGCGCAGACAACTGGCGCTCTATCTGCACCAGCATTCCTATCGTTACTTCCAGGATGATTTCGCGGGCCGCCTCGCCGGCAAGGTTCTCGAAATGCCGTATGCGATGCGTCAGGTGGTAAACGACATCACCGGCCCTTTCATCTATGCCGGTACCACCTTCATCGTCACACTTGCGGTGTTCTCGTGGATCGGCGTGTATTTCGCCGGCTTCACCGCCATCTATATCGTGCTCTACCTTATCAATCTGCGGTATTTCATTCCCAAGATCGCAAATCTTTCGGAAGTGGCGTCGCGCAAACGCTCCGTCATGCGCGGCCGCTTCGTCGATATCGTCACCAATATTTTCCTTGTGAAAATATTCGCGCGCAGGGCGCATGAAGACTCCTACTTCCGCGAAAGCCTGCACGACAATGCGGCATCGGTGTCGAAGCAGGAAACCACCATCACCGCGATGTTCCGGGTCCAGCACGTGCTCAACTCGTCCATCATGCTGGCGCTCATCCTCGCCGCCGTCGATGCGTGGAACAAGGATGCGCTGACGACCGCGCAAATCTCGATGATCCTTCCCATGGCGTTGACCATGATCTCCGCCACATTCTGGCTCACGGAAATCTACACCGGATTTTTCGAACGGCTTGGCGAGATCAAGGAAGGCATGGAAGCCGTTGTGCACGCCCATGATGTGACAGACAAGAAAGACGCAGGGAAACTTTCCGTTCAAAACCCTTCGCTGACGTTTGACAACGTCACCTTCTCTTACCCCTCGCGTCCGATGTTCGAAAACTTCTCGCTTGCCATTCCGGCCAAGCAACGCGTCGGGCTGGTCGGTCCCTCCGGTGCGGGCAAATCCACCATGATGCAATTGATCCTGCGCCTGCACGATGTGCAGGGCGGCGCGGTTCTGGTCGACGGGCAGAATATCGCCGATGTGACACAAGACTCATTGCGCGAAAACATCGCCGTCATTCCGCAGATGGCGGATATGCTCCACCGCACCGTGCGTGAAAACATTGCCTATGGCCTTCCCAACGCCACGGACGAGCAGATCATTGTCGCTGCCAAACGCGCGCAGGCGCATGATTTCATCATGGGGTTGAAAGACGCCAAGGGTAACACGGGGTATGATTCAACCGTTGGCGAACGCGGTGTGAAATTGTCGGGCGGCCAGCGCCAGCGCATTGCCATTGCGCGCGCCATTTTGAAAAACGCGCCCATCCTCATTCTTGATGAAGCCACGGCCAGCCTCGATTCAGAATCCGAAAAACTCATTCAGCGCGCATTGGAAGACGTGATGAAGGACCGCACGGTTCTGGTCATCGCCCACCGTCTTTCTACCATCGCGCATCTGGATCGCTTGATCGTGCTCAACGAAGGCAGGATTGTCGAGGACGGCACCCATGCGGAACTGCTCGCGCAGGGCGGCCTCTATGCCCGCCTGTGGAACCTGCAATCGGGCGGCTTTCTCTCGGACGATCACAAGAAAGTCGAACTGGAAGATTAATCGCGCTTAACCCAGCGCTTCTTTCACTTTTTCGGCCAGTTGCTTGAGCGTGAAAGGCTTGGGCAGGAAGAAAATATTGGCGCCCATATGGTCTTTCAGGCGGTCTTCCGTATAGCCGGAAATAAAGATGATTTTTAGTTCAGGACTCATCTCGCGGATTTTCTTCGCCATCGTCGGCCCGTCCATGCCCGGCATCATCACATCGGTGATGAGCAGATCGATGGTTTTGATATCCTGTGATTCCAGCAACGACAACGCTGCCTCGCCGCTTTCCGCGCCCAGCACCTGATAGCCCTTGTTGGTCAGTGCGCGTGTGGAGAATGTGCGCACGGCGTCTTCGTCCTCGACCAGAAGAATACGCGCAGTGCCGGTCAGGTCGCCCGTTGCCTCTTCCTGCTTCTCCGCCTTGTTTTCAATTTTCGATTCCGCTTCGGACAGGCGCGGCAGGTAAATGGTAAAAACGGTGCCGATGCCAACCGTGGAATCGATGGCAAGATACCCGCCCGTCTGGCGGATAATACCGTATACGGTGGCAAGGCCTAGGCCTGTGCCCTGTCCCACGTCTTTCGTTGTAAAGAACGGCTCCAGAATCCTGCTCATATTCTCCGGTGAAATACCCGTACCCGTGTCTTTGACCGCAATAGACACCCATTGTCCCGCGGGCATTTCGTCGTCACAACATTTTATCGGCTCGGCATTTACAAAGTTCGCCGTAGAAATGGAAAGCTTGCCGCCCTGCTCCATTGCGTCGCGCGCGTTGACGGCCAGATTGATGAGCACCTGCTCCATCTGTCCGACATCCACCTTCACGAGACCGAGGTCAATACCGTGGTGCAGATCAAGTTCGATGTTCGCGCCGATCAGCCGGCGAAGCAGATGCGATACTTCGGTCAGAATATCGGTGACATCCTGTACATTCGGGCGCAGCGTTTGCTGGCGCGAGAAAGCCAGCAGCTGCCGCACGAGGTTTGCCGCGCGGTTGCTGTTCTGTTTGATCTGCATGATGTCGCTAAACGACGGATCGCCCGCGCGGTGACGGAGCAGAAGCAGATCGCAGAAGCCGATGATTGCGGTCAGCAGGTTGTTAAAGTCGTGCGCGATACCGCCCGCAAGCTGCCCAACCGCCTGCATCTTTTGCGACTGCACGAACTGCGCTTCCAGTTGTTTCTGCTGTGTCAGGTCGATGAAGTGCAGAACGATGTTGTCGGAGCCTTTAATCTTGCGCGCGTGCATCTGCACGGACACGGCCTTGCGGCCTTTGAGGATAAGCTCCATCGGTCCCGGCAGCTGTTCGCCTTTGCCGATTTGCTCGAGCGCCTTCAATCCTTTTTCGCGGTCATCGTCCGTCAAAAGATTTTTGAGCGTCTTGCCGTGCAGCGTGTCTACAGGCGTATCGAGCATATGCGCCAGTTCGGCGTTGCAATCCTTGATAAGCCCTTTCTCGTCGACCAGCGCGATGCCCAGCGGCGCTTCTTCGAAAAATCTCTGGAAACGGTCTTCCGAGGCCTGCAGCGCCTGGCGCATTTCACGCTCGGATGTGAGATCGTGCATGACGCCGCGCGTTCTTACACGCCCGTCATCTTCGAACACGACGGTCTGGTTCACACTGGCGAGGAATGTGCGGCCGCCCACGCCCTTCATGAGCACTTCTGCAACCTGACGCATACCGCCTTTGTCCGTGATATCGTATGGGGCGCCGCCCGCCGGCGGCACTTCCATGAAGGAATGCAGCGATCCGCCGGAAAGAAGATGGCGCAGATCCTCGCCGAGCCATCGGGCGAGCGTTGCGTTGGCAAAAACAAAACGCCCTTCTTCATCGACGGAGAAGAACCCTACCGGCGCGTTGTCGGTGAAATCGATCAGCTTTTCCCGCTCTTCGCGTATCGTACGCTCGACCTCGCGCTGGTGCGTCACATCATCAACGCGCCAGTGCACATAGCCCGCCCATCCGGCCACCGGCTGCGCCGAAACAATGAACCAGCGCTCGCGGTCGCCCTGCACGGATTTCAACTCGATCATGTCCGGCAGGCCTTTTTGTGCCTGCTCTGCAAGGTTTTTAAAATGGTTGAACGCTTCTTCGTTGTCGGAGAACAAACGCGCGAGCGTTTCAAGGCCGGGCGTTCCCTGCTCCTCGCACAGTTCGTCGAATTTCTGGTTGGTGAAAACTGGATTATCCGCGCCGTCTGTAATAAGACGAGCGCCGCGGCTCCCCTCGATCACCTGCTGCAACAACAAACGCTCTTTTTCCTGCGCGCTGTAATTGTGCAGGAACCGCTGGAACAGGAACGCCAGAACGGATGCAAGGATAAACGCCACGCCCGCCGCGATCATCGTTGTCTTGTCGATATGGAAGACAAGCGCCAGCGCAACGCATCCGATAACATAGACGACAATCAACGCGAGAGAGACCATGATCCGGCGCGTGCGCAGACGAGCGGATTCCACCGGCGCTTGGCCGGGCGTGTGGCGGGCAACGAATTCGGAATGGTCCAACGACATAGCGCGGAAAGAATATCTTATTTTCCAGAGACTTGGCTAGCCTCTTGGCGCTAAATTACTTTAATTTCCCCTTCAATCTGAAGACATAAGAGATAATCTCGGCGACGGCCTTGTAATGTTCGGCCGGAACGGCCTGATCGACCTCGACCGTGTCGAACAGCACCCGCGCCAGCGGCGGATTGGGCAGGATAATCACATCGTGCTCGCGCGCGGTTTCGCGGATACGCATGGCAAGCTCGTCCACCCCCTTGGCGACCACAACCGGCGCTTCGTTTTCTTCAGGGTTATATTTTAAAGCAACGGAATAATGCGTCGGGTTGGTGATAACGACATCCGCGGTCGGCACGGCCTGCATCATGCGCTGCTGGGCTTTTTGCTGGCGCAACTGGCGCAGTTTAGATTTGACCATCGGATCGCCTTCCGACTGGCGGTATTCGTCTTTCAGCTCCTGCTTGGTCATGCGCATCTTGGTCATGTGCTCGTGCCGCTGATAAAGCAGATCCGCCACCGACACCAGAAACAGAATGACCAGCATGCCGATCAGAAGCTTGGTCACCATGATCTTGGTCTCGTCCAGCGACGCTTCCACCGGCAATCCCACCATATGGTCCATGGATCCGAAATACGGTTTGAGGATGATGAATCCCACCGCGCTGACGATCGCGATCTTCAAAACGCCTTTGACGAATTCCATGATGGATTTCATCGAGAACAGGCGCGACCACCCTTTGGCCGGTGATATCTTGCTGATATCCATGCTGATGATTTCGGGCGCAAGAAGCGGTCCCACCTGCACGAAAGGACCGACAAACGCTGCCAGCATTAAAAACAGCAACGGCAGTGCGATGATTTTGAGTATCTCCATGAGACCCTCGACCACCGCGAACTGCATACCGCCCGGCATTTCCGGCAGCGTGTGCGACATGCCGATATAGGTGGCCAGCAGCCCCGTCATATCGTTCATCATGCCCGGCCCCATCGCGAGCACCACCAGCGTTCCGGCCGAGAGCATCACCCAGTTGTTGATCTCGCGCGAGATCGGGACCTGCCCCTTTTTTCGGGCCTCTTCCAGCTTTTTCGGGGTTGGGTCTTCTGTCTTCGATGAATCGTCCTGCTCGTCGTCGCTCATGCGCTATCCTCCGCCCTGGGAAAGGAAGAACACCATGCCGTCTTCAAATCGCGTGACGAAGAACAGCATGACAGACGACAGAACGATCGCCAGCGTGACCAGCGCCAGCAAAATCTGGAGCGGTATGGCAATCATGAAAACCTGCAATTGCGGCATTAGTCGGGTCAGAACGCCCATGCCGACATAGAGCACCAGCGATATGATGACGAACGGCAAGGCAATCTGGAATCCCGTCAGGAAGCTGGCCGCCACCGCCTTGGCCATAAGCTCTGCCATGCTGCCCGTGTCGGGGACGCCGCCGATCGGAAACATCTGGTAGCTTTCGACGAGGCCGTGGATCAAAAGATGGTGCAGATTGGTCACAAACAACAACGTCACGCCCGTGATGGAAAGATATGCGCCGAACACCGAGCCCTGCACCGCCAGCGAAGGGTTGAACACCTGCGCGTTCGAAATACCGGAAGCCAGCGAAATCAGCATGCCCGCCGTATCGAGTGCCATCATCAGGATGCGCGCGATGGAGCCGATGAAAAGCCCCGTGATGAATTCAAGAACAAGCAGGGAAAGCAGCACGGAGAAAGCCGGTATGGGGTCCGGCACCATAGGCTGCAGAACCGGAGTCATGACCAATGACAATCCCAGCGCGATAAACAAGCGGATGTTGGCGGGCACGAATGAATCCCCTATCCCCGGCATGATCATCATCGCCGTGCCGAACCGCACGAAGATGATCATGAAAGCGAAAACACCGGTGGTCAGGAAATTTTCGATGATCGACATCTATCCCCCCGCCAGCTTGGGACCATAGAAGATAAAGGCCGCGCCCGCGGCGATCAGGGCGAACCCGACGCCGTGATAGACAGTGAGTTTTTCGCCGAGGAAAAACACGGAAAACACCGCGAAGACGATCAGGGTAATAACCTCCTGCATAGTCTTCAACTCTGCCGCGCTGTACATGCCATGGCCGATACGGTTTGCGGGTACGGCCAGACAATATTCGATAAAGGCGATGCTCCACGCACCAAGAATGGCAACGAACATCGGCGCGTTCGGATATTTCAAATGGCCATACCATGCGAATGTCATGAACACGTTCGAAAGGACGAGAAGAACTACGGGCAGATACGGGATGAAAGATGCGGGAAGGAAACCCATGGGGCCTCCCTAACCTATGCCGACGATTTTATCGGCGATCTCGTTCATGAAACCCTGCATGGTCGTGACGAACAACGGGAACATGACGAAGATAACGGCAAAGATGGCGATGATTTTGGGAACGAACACCAGTGTCATCTCCTGAATCTGCGTCAAAGCCTGCACCAGAGCGATGACCACACCGACCACGAGGCCGACGATCATCACCGGGGTGCTGATGGCGATGGTCAGCCAGATGGCTTCACGCGCGATATCGATGAGTTCTGTTTCGTTCATGGCTACAGCTTACTCCAGTCGCAATGGCTGTCAAAGACTGGAATTTTAATAATAAATAGGTATTCATATTTTATTTCTACGCCAGGCGACCAAGGCGAGGCGCGCGGAGCGTATAATTATACGTGAGCACGGCGAGACCGAAGGGCAACGAAGTGTAGAAATAAAATATGAATACCTATATCGGCATCCGCATAATCTCTTGGTACGCGTTGATCAGGCGGTCGCGCACGGCAACCACCGTGGACAGCGTCAATTCGGCGGCGTTTACCGCTTGTACAACTTCCGGCAGAGAGGCTTCGCCGGTTACCGCTTTGGCGGACATACGCTCCCCGCCCTTGATCGTGTCGATAGAATCGAGGATGGAGCTTTTCAGCACGTCGCCGAAGCTAGGACGGCCCAGATTTTCCGTAGGGGCTCCCGTGCCCACCTTCGACATATTGGCGTAGGCGTTGGCGGCGGCGGCTGGGTTTGCAATCTTATCGACCATTTGTGTCTCCGATTCTTATCCTACCACAAACTAACGAAGCATATCGATAGTTCGCATCGACATGGAACGATAGGTTTCCATCATGCCTACATTGGCCTCGTAAGACCTTTGGGCTTCACGCATATCCGTCATTTCCACGACCATGTTCACGTTCGGCATTTTCACGTAACCGGCAGCGTTGGCGCCCGGATGATCGGGCATGTATTTCATCGGGAATTCGGTTTTTTTGTCATCCGCAATGTCCTTCACCTTGACCAGATCGGTGTCATAGGTCTTGTCCATCGTATTCTTGAATGTGATGATTTTACGGGCGTATGGCTCGGAATTCGGCGTCAGGGCGGCCGTTCCGGCGTTGGCGATGTTCTCGGAAATAACACGCGTGCGCTCTCCCTGCGCCTTCATACCGTAGGCGGAGATCATCATCGTGTTCCACATGCTGTTCTGGACTTCCGGCATCTTACTCTCCTCTTACCGCGTTACTGCTGACGGCCCAGCGCGACCTTGTACATATTGGCCGTCTTGGTCAGCAGACTGGTCATCAACGTGTAATCCATCTGTGTTTCGTTCGCCTTTACCATCTGTTCTTCCAGAATGACGGCGTTTTTGTCCGGCGCGACCTCATAGGTCATCTTGTCTTTCCTATCCTTCGCGTTCGTCATGTCGTTGACCGAAGGCATATGGCGAAGATTTGTGGTTTCCAGCGAAACGCTCGGAATACCTTTGCTGCTCGTCAGGTCTTTCAGGGTTGAACCGAAATCAACCTTGGTCAGATCCTTGGAGCGGTAGCTTGGTGTATCTGCGTTGGCGATGTTCTGCGAGATCAGGCCCTGGCGTTTTTCCAGGTAGATCATCTTTGCGGCCATCGCACGCATCAGGGGCAAATTCTGTATAGACATCCGTTATCCCATAGCCTCTAATAAATTACCGAAGAGAACCTTGCAGGAACTGTGCCATTGGCCAACACCCCCGAAGACGATCCACAAGACCCGCTCAAGCCACTGAATTTAAAAGAAAATCACGGGCGCAAAACGGCTGTGGCGGTGAAAGATCGCTCTGCCGAACGCAAGGTCCCGCAGGTTGTGGCCGCTGGCCGGGGAAATATTGCCGAGAAAATCCTGCAACTGGCCTTCGACAACGACATCAAGGTCAAGGAGGACGCGCCGCTGGCCGAGATGCTGGCCGCGGTTGAACTCGAATCTCCCATCCCGTCCGAAGCCTTTATGGCCATCGCCGAGATCCTTTATTATGTGTATCGTGCAAACGGCGAGCCAAACCCCTTTGATGCCGTCCTGCGGGATGATATGGATGGAAAGAAACAATCCCAACCATCCAGGACACCGCCGAAAGATCCCGCACGATGAAGCCCGACCAAATCCGCGACAAGATGGAAAAACTGACCGAATTTATCCGCAGCGCCGAAGACGCGGTGCGCGAAGGCAAGATCATGGATCTTTCCGGACTCGACCACGATGTCGCGATCATCTGCAACAAGGCCGTCACCCTGCCGCCCGCCGACGCACGCGATATCCAGCCGATGATGGCCGAACTGATAGGCAGCCTCGAAAGCCTCAGCAACGCGCTGGTCGCTTACAAAGAAAGCGGCAAGAAATAACGATGGAAGCGGTCGATTACCTGAAGTTTTTTGCCGCCCTTGCCCTCGTCCTCGGCATGATGGGCGGGCTGGCGCTGATCCTGAAAAAAGTCGGCCTCGGCAATGTCGGTCTTGTCCCTGCCGACAAGCGCCGTTTGAAGATCGTCGAAATCCTGCCGCTTGATGCGCGAAGAAAAGCGTTGATCCTTCGCCGCGATGACAAGGAACATCTTGTCATCCTTGGCGCAAACGGTGAAACTGTGGTCGAAACCAATATCGAAAGAAAAGATGTCTAAGCGCTTCTGGAATGGCAAAAGCTTCTTCGCCCTGCTCGCGGGCGTGGTTACGGCCATCGCGCTTTCCCATTCCGCCTTTGCACAGGCCGTAACGCTCGATCTCGGCGCACAGGAAGACGGCACCGTTTCCGGCCGCCTGATCCAGATGGTGGCGCTGCTCACCATCCTTTCCCTCGCGCCGTCGATCCTCATCATGATGACCTCGTTCACGCGGATCATCGTCGTGCTGTCGTTCCTGCGGACCGCCATGGGTATTCAACAGACTCCACCCAACTCGGTGATGATCTCCCTCGCGTTGTTCCTCACCTTCTTTATCATGAGCCCGACTCTCAAGGCCGCCTATGACAACGGCGTGCAACCCTTGATGCAGGCGGAGATTGACGAAGAGCAGGCTTTCGATCGCACCGTCGCGCCTTTCCATGATTTTATGATGAAGCATGTGCGGGAGACGGATCTGGAATTGTTCGTCGGCCTTTCCAACGAAGGCCCATTTGAAAACGCGGAAGACATTCCGCTGCACGTCCTCATTCCATCCTTCATGATCTCCGAACTGCGCCGCGCGTTCGAAATCGGTTTCATGCTCTTTATGCCGTTTGTGATCATCGACATGGTGACCGCCTCCATCCTCATGTCGATGGGTATGATGATGTTGCCGCCTGTCATGATCTCGCTACCGTTCAAGATCATATTCTTTGTTCTGGTCGATGGCTGGTATCTCATCTGCGGCTCGCTGGTGCAAAGTTTCAGCGGCACCCCTGCCAGCCCCGCCGGCTAGCCTCCTGTTTTAAAACAACCTTTTCCTTTTATTGACATATTGCGATCAGATTAGTACCGTTCGCGCATGACACCCAAAGGTATTCTTAAAAAGGTTTTGAAAGCGGTTGCCGTGCCGCCCCTGCGCGTTGCGGTCGATATGGTGGGCTGGGCGCGGACTCCCGATGGCGTGCGCTTTGATGTGCCGAAAGGTTTCCACCCTTACGATTATTTTCATCTATGGACCGGCAACTACGAAAAAGCCGAAATGGAAATCCTCGACAGCCATTTTGAAACCGACAACACCATCATAGAGATTGGCGCCAATATCGGCGTCGTTTCGCGGGCCGCATTGAAAGACAAGCTGAGCGACAACGGAAAACTGATATGCGTGGAAGCAAACCCTCAGGCCATTCCCTTTCTTGAAAAGAACATCAGCGATGTGGTGAAAGGCCATCAGGTTGAAATTCTGCCCGTTGCCGTTGGCGCGCCCACGCACGAAGGCGAAACACATGCTTTTGCGCAAAAAAGATCTCTGGGTTCGAGCCTTTTGGAAACATCGAAAGCACGAAATAATTTCGAGACCATAGACGTGCCGGTGCGGTCTTTGTCATCGATAGTCAACGAACACGCGCAAAATGGCTATTCGCTGATATGCGACGCGGAAGGCGCAGAAATCCTGATCCTCGAACACGATGCGCATTCTCTCGACAAATGCCGCCAGATCGCGATTGAATTGCACCACCCGTCCCAGACCGGCATAAATGTTACGCCGGATGAAATGGTGGAGAAATTCAAAGGGCTTGGATTCAAACACGGGCCGGTCGTTCACAACACGCACTATTTCTCGCGCGGTTTGGGCCTTTAATGCGCTTCCGTCCCTGCCGGCGCTTCTTCCGGCAGTGTGGTCACCGTTTTCTTGGCTTCTAATTCTGCGCCAGATGCGGGCGCTTTCCCATCCGCAGGCACGGGCTCTTTCACCGCCGCTGGCGCTTTTGCTTCAGGCTTGGCATCCATCTTGGCATATCCATCAAGAAATCCTTTGAACAGGTCGATTTCCGATATCATGGAATCTATCGCCTGACGGCTGCCGATCATATCGGCGCGGCGCGGACGCGTGACAATTTCAAACACCTGTCCTTTGGTCGTGTTCGCCATTTGCGCGTTGTAGCGTTCCCGCAAATTCGCAAGCGCAACGCGGTTGCCCGACAGGTTGAGCGAGATGGCACGGTTCAGAATAAGGTCGCGCTGGTAATCGGTGAGCGGACGCTTGGCCGAAATATCTTCGGACGTGATGAGATCGTTCAGCGCCAGTGCCGCCTCTTCCCAACGTCCCGCGCCCCATGCGATGTCGGTGCGCAGGCGGTTCACATCCGCATCCGGCGGCATTCCTTCGAGTATTGCCATCGCCTTGTCCGTTTCTTTCTTCATCGAAAGCGCGCGCGCCTTCAAAAGATAAATCTGGCGCTGCTTTTCGGGATCGGCTTTGTCTGCTGTCGTTTTTTCAGGCGCGGCCTTGCTGGCCTCACCCGCTTCGGGCTTGATATCTTCAGGCTTGGTTTCTGCAGGTTTTACGCCCCCGATTTTATCGAGCGTGTCCTGCGCGATTTCCAGAGAACGCAGAGCGCCGTCAGGATTGCCGTCGAGCAAACGGATGGCGGCGAGGCGAATGGCGATCTCGGCTTTCTTGTCACCTTGCAAACGGTTGTTCACCTGATATTCCAGAAGCGATGCGGCGCGGCCCAGAAGATCGGCATCCACCAGACGCTCCGCGAGCTTTTCGACAAAACGGTCGCCCTCTTCGCCTGGTGGAAGAAGATCTTTGAATTCCTCGTGCAGGCTGATTGCCTCCAACGGCGAGATATTCTTTAACCTGTCATTGTTGAACACATCGCGGAATGTGCGTGTCATGTAGTCGCGTATGTCGCGGGACATCTCGCTGCCGGGCGAAAGCGTTGTCGCGTTGCGCAGAACCGTCAGGCCTTTCAGATAATCCTTGTTGTCGATATACATCTGGCCGAGGCGGAAATTGATAAGCGTTTCAAGCTCGTCCCCCCGCCATGCATAACGAAGACCTTCCAGCGTGCTGATCGCCTCGTTCGGCTTTATCTTTTTCTGGTCGAGCTTAAGTTTTGTAAGCGAAAGGCCCGCCTTGGCGCGGAACAGGTCGTCTTTTCCGTTCTTGACGAGCGGCTCCCAATATTCAATCGCCTTGTCAGGCTCGCCGCTCTGGCGCGCGGCTTCACCCGCAAGATAATTCCAGTTGGATGCGTATGGCAGCGGGAGCTTGCCCAGTTCAGGCTGCAACGTTTCAAGAATGCTTTTCGACAAAGACGCATCGCCGCCGCGCAGTGCAATCTCCGCAAAGCTCAACACCAGAGGAATACGAATATTGCTTGGATATGATGCTATGGATTCAAATGATTTCGGCATGATGGAAATCGCTTGTTTCCAGTCTTCCAGACCCGCAAGCGTGTATGCCGTCCAGTACTTGATATCGTCGAATTTTTTTACACCTTCGCGGCTGAAATCGATAATGGCTTCATCGTATTTGTACGAGAGTGCCATGGCTGCCCCGCGGAGCGCGTTGAATTCCGGATTGTCTTCCAGTTCCGGCACCTTTGTGAGCGCAATGCGCATAAGGCCGAGCGCTTCCGCACCACGGTTGTTTGCGACATTCATTTTCGCCATGGTCATGAAATCTTCGGGGCGGCTTTCCTCTTTCTTGTTGGATAGCTCTGTCATCAGCACATGCATATTTTCGTCGAGTGCCTGTACGCCGCCCATTTCCCAGCTGCCGAAATTGTAAATATTGTTTCCGGTCGGCTTCTCCTCACCCGCTTTGGCAAGTTCCTCGACAGACATTGCGGGCCCCGCTTTGTGCGCAAGCTCTTCCAGTTCGTGTTTGCCTTCGGCTTCTTCCGGATGCTCGTCTGGTGGTGCCGCGCCCTCTTCGGCATGCGCTGGCTCTTCGTGTTTGGCGTCTTCTTCATGCGTTTCCGCAGGGGGCGTTTCTTCTTTCGCGGGTTCCTCGTTCATGGCCTTGCGAATTTGTTCGGGCTTCATGTCGCCGCCCGCCGACAGGGACAATCCTTCGGGTCTGCTGACCTTCACCGTGTCGAGGGTTTTTGTTGCCTTCACATCGTCTGATTTTGCGACATAGGCAAGCCCCACCACGCTGTCCAGCGTGCGAAGATTGACGAAGTCGCGGGACAAGCCCGTCGATTGCGTTGCGTTCGGCGAAGTTACAACCGTGATCGTGTCGCCAACCATAGGGTCCGTGAAGCTGATGATATTGCGCATCTCGCGCAAAGGCCATTCCAGCGCACCGCCTTCGGTAACGGGGATCGCACCGGAAGGAATTTTCTGTGCGGTTGGCGAAAGCGCGATACGCCAGCTGAGCCCGCCGCCTTCGGCAGAGACATTCGCGCCTTCCGGAAGATCCATGCGATAGGCAGCGCCATTTGGAATTTCTATCTTTTCCAGCGGCGGAAGATTGTCTTTGGAAGGTCCGGTTATTTGCGGACCTGACGGCAGCTCCGCATTGTCCACAATCACCCACAACATGCCGTTGCGCATGAACACGGCCAAACCCGTGCTTGTGGTGCTGGTGAGTGTGATCGCATGCGGCTCGAATTTCGATGGCACGCTATTGGATTCTACGTTGTCAACCGGTGCAGGTTTTGCGCTCTCGGCGGGCGTTCTGCTGAAATCGCCTTTCGGCGCGGGCGCGGGTTCTGTTTCCGCAGGTTGCGGTGCGGTCGCAGGCTCTTCCTTCACAGGCGCGGGCTCTGCCGCTTGGGTCTCTGCAGGCTTTTCCGCAGACTTCGGCGCCTTTGTTGCCGGCTCAGGCGTCGGCGCAGGCTGCGTCGGCTTTTCCGCATCACTGGAATCATACACGTCGAGGATCAACTTGCTGGCAACCACGAAATCACGGAAACGGCTGCCCGATGGAATGGTCACCGCAACCTGCAAAGGTTCGGATGCCGAAGAAAGCACTTCCACTTTTCTGATGTTGGAATCCGAAGCGCTTATGCCTGCGGCGTCCAGAGTTGCGGCCTTGGAAAAGCGGATCTTGAGACGGTCGCCCTCTTTCGAAAGCGAATATTCCGGCTTCGAAGGCCATTCGAACACAAGACGCGCATATCCCTTGTGCGATCCTGTCCGCGCCGACACGGCATCCTGCGCGAGCGCGGGTGCGGACAGGACAAAGCCCGCCAGCGCGAAAAACATGATGGTAAGATGCAGGAACCGCATAGAAAAACCCTGCCATAGCGCCTGTCAAAGAACAAGCTTCAGGCCTATGATATAAAAGGTTTTACACGCCTTCTGTGCGCAGCGCTTTTCAATAAAACGCTGCGAACGAATTCCTAGTTGTCGAATTCAGCCAGAAGCTTGTCGATATCGGCCTGCGTGATCGCCTTGTCGGCCATTTGCGGACCGTTGAGGAGGCTTTTCTCGTCCTCGACCGACACCACCTTCTCCAGCTTTTCACCGGACATGGCAACGCCGACCTTGTCGCTCAGCGTGCTCATGATGCTGTCGATCTTTTCCTCTATCACCGCAAGCGTGGAAACAACCTTCCTGATACGCTGGCCGGTAATGTCCTGGAAGCTGCAGGCTTCGAAAATCTCGCCCGTCTTGGCGTTGATGGCGTCACGGATTTCAGGGTCCGCCTTTGCGGCCAGTTCCTGAATATCCTCGCACACCGTCATGATCGTGTTCGTTGCCTCGGCGGTGGCTGTAACAACAGCGTCGAGCTCGTCCGTGGCTTCGGGAATGTGCGAATTTTTCACATGGTCCGGGCGTTGCAGCGAGATTTCTTTTTTCAAGGAATCGATGATTTGCGCCAGCTCTGCCAGATGCAAAAACACCTCGCGACGATCATTGCCGGTGTCGATTTTGTTCACGACCGAATTGATGATCTCGATCACCTGTCCCCGGCCATATTTTGGGGTATTGGACATAGTATGCTTTTCCTAACGGATAATTGATTTTAGAATTCGCCGATAACGCTGGCGATTTTCGTTTTAAGCGTCTCCGCGTTGAACGGCTTGACGATATAATTGTTCACGCCCGCCTGTTTCGCGGCGATAACGTTTTCCGTCTTGCTCTCGGCCGTGACCATGATGAACGGAACTTTGCTGATATTGTCGTTCTCGCTTGTGGCGCGGACCTTTTTCAAAAGCTCGAGGCCGGACATAGGCTCCATGTTCCAGTCGGAAATCACCAACCCGTATTTCTTCTGGCTGATAAGCTCATACGCGGCCGTGCCGTCTGTAGCTTCATCAATATTGTTGAAGCCAAGCTGCTTCAGAAGGTTCTTGATGATGCGGATCATGGTCTGGTAATCGTCCACAACCAGAACGTTCATATTCTTGTCAACGGCCACTGTAATCTCCTATGAAATATCTTGAATTTAGGCGGAATAATCCCTGAATACCTGCCCAGTATGCCGCAAATTGGTTAACCGCGTACTAACGGCATATCGGGATATTCCGGATAAAGAAATACTTAGAAAAATAAAAAGACTATGCCCTGAGTTTACTGCGTAACCGGCAGGGTCGGCAAGTCCGGTAATTTGTTCTGCTCGGCGAGCAGAATGGTAAGGTTTCTGGCCTTTTCGGCCTGCATGGCGGCGATAATCGGGGCGGATTTACGCTCCGACATTTTCGTCACGACCTGCAGGAGCACTTCCATCTCAAGGGAATCGAAAATACGCGCGGCATCCTTGGCCTTCATACCTTCGTATATTTTCACAAGACTGGCGATCCGCTTGTCTTCCTGCTCCGTCTGTTTCTTGAGCAGCTCTTCGATCTCGGATTTGATGCCGTTCAACTCGTTGGTCTTTTGCTCAAGCTCCGACTGCGCGGCTTTGAGAAGCGCCTCGCGCATCACGAGTTCCTTTTCCTTGGTCTCGAGATCCTTGCGGCGCTTGGACAGGTCGGAAAACAATTCCATCTTCACATCGGAGTATTCATCGTCGAGATCGTCTGCGCCCTTCCACCCCTCGTCCGCTTTCGGCGGTTCTCCGAGCGAAGGTGCTTCGATCACCGGCTTTCCCGCCGGCGCGGGTGCCTCAGCGGCGGCATCGGCCGGTGCTGCGGAATTCTTGAGACCTTCTTGTGAAGGCGCCGGTGCTCCGGCGGCGGTTTCGATTTTTGCAAGATCTGCGGGCAACGATACGGACGCGACAGGGGATTCATGGTTGCGATCGTAAATCTGCGCCATCACCTGGCTGAACCGCAATCCAAAGCAGATCGCGGCGACAACCATCAGGGCGGGAAGAAGACGGGAACCGGACATCTAGGCCATCCTGCGGGGCTTGCCCTTTTGCAACGCTTCAAACAATTCGCGCTCGGCCTGGCTTTGCAGGCCGCCC
>JAPJRC010000008.1:0-18629 GCA_030824805.1 Micavibrio sp. | reverse complement strand
ACCTCATCCTCTTCAAATCCAAAGTCATCGTCTTCGGCAAAGCCGGCTTCGAATTCGCGATCGTGAATGGCAAAACCGCGCGCCGCTTCATCGATACGGATGGGCTGTCCTTTTGCAGGTGAAGAAGATTGTATAAGCGGCGGGGAAACCTCGATTTTATCCACCAGCGTGCGATTGCGCTCTGCCAGCTTTTCCAGACGGTTCGCGAGATTGTTGCCGCTCTCATTCATCAATTTAAGTTCATCGGCCAACACTTTGGCATCACTTATGATTTCATCCAGATCCCGGCCAGCGTTGCGCGCGGCGTTCTGCATACCCTGAATGGCGCGTTCGGCCTTGTCGATATTGCCGGTCAATCGGTTTACGAGGCCCTCCATCTCGGAACGGCTGTCTTTGAATCTTTTCAAATTGAGGTTCAGGCGAAACGCCAGAAACACCGTGGCTGCGAGCAGAGCGAGAATGGCGATATCCATTACAAGAGAAAGTCCGAAACTCATAGCTCGTCCTCCTGCGGTTTGGGCGGAATATATTTCTCGATACGCACGGCGATATTATCCTGCTTCTGCCCCACCGGCCCTTTGAACATCGGGAAATGGCCGCAACGCAATTCCAGCTCGTCCTGCGGGCGTGTCTGGAAGATGATCTTGGTGCCGACCTTCCAGTTCAGCATGTCGTTCAGCTTTACGGTCTTCTCCCCGAGAACGGCCTGCAGCTGCACCTCGGTCTGATACAGTTCCTTGGTCAGGTGGGTTTCCCAGATCGAGTCACGACCGAATTTTTCGCCCATGAACATCTGGAGAAGCAATTCGCGGATCGGCTCGAGGGTGGCATACGGGATGACAATCTCGACACGGCCGCCGCGCTCGCCCATGTCCACGCGCAGACGGGCGAGAACGCAGGCATTGCCGGATTGGGAAATCGTCGCGAAACGCGGGTTGGTTTCCATACGGTCCAGCGTGAAAGACACCGGAGAAAGCGGATCGAACGCGGAAGACAGGTCCGAAAGCGATACCTGCACCATGCGCTCGACAAGCTTGGTTTCGATCGTCGTGTACGGGCGGCCTTCGACGCGGATGGCCGGGGTTCCCTTGCGTCCGCCGAGCAAAACGTCGACGACGGAATAAATAAGTGCGGAATCCGTCACCATCAAACCGTGGTTGTCCCATTCTTCGGCCTTGAACACCGAGAGCATTGCCGGCAGCGGGATGGAATTCATATAATCGCCGAAGCGGACCGTGGAAACGTTGTCGAGCGAGACTTCCACGTTATCGGATGTCAGGTTACGCAAGGATGTCGACATAAGGCGGACCAAACGGTCGAACACGATATCGAGCATCGGAAGACGCTCATAGTTGACCATCGCGGAATTGATAAGGGCCATAACGCCCGACGTTTCCGATCCGCCCGCCAGATCGTCGTCAAAGCCCAGAAGGGAGTCGATTTCATCCTGGTTCAGGATACGGGTGGCACCCTCGCCTCCCATCCCCATAGCGGCGGCCATATCGTCCGCCCCGCCGTCATCGGACACGGGTTCCTCGGCCATGGCGCCCCATTGCTCCATCATGGCCTTTTCTTCATCACTCATATTCGCGGTTTCGGTGTCTATATCGCTCATCCGCTACCCGTTCAAATTGTTCCTAAAGGGAATCATCGCAAGAATTGTGCCGCGAGGCCCAGCAACTTTCCATACTATTGTATCAGAATTTCTTGAAATAAGACATCCTGCACTTCTGTGGGATAGGCCGCTTGGTTGACGCGCGCGAGAAGCTCCATCTGCAAGCGGTAAATCCCTGCAGAACCTCGCAAATCGCGTACGCGAAGTTCACGCAAATATGTCTGGAACTGGTCTACCACGCGTGGCATCACTTTCTCCACCTCGGCCATATCGCCTGCGTTTTTGAATTCAAGCTGCACTGAAAGGCGTAAATAACGCGGCGTGCCGTCCTCGGAATTGAGGTTCACGATCATGTCGGGAATCTTCAGGAATTGCGCACCCGGTGTGGCGCAGACTTCCTTGCCGTGCTCGTCCTTGGTGCAAACAGGCGCTTCACCGCCCTCTTCCGCCGCGGCGTGTTCGCCTTCCGCGGGCGCTTCCGCCGTTTCGTTCTTCTTCAGCATTTTGTCGAGGAAACCCGAGAAATAAAGGCCTGCGCCTGCACCGCCGAGCACCAGAAGCAAGATCACGACAATAATAATGATCTTCTTTTTGCCGCCACCGCCACCCTCTTCGCCGAGCGCGTCCGCCGCTTCACCGCCGCCGTCCAGAGATGCGTTTACTTCACTATGATCTGCCATGGTCGTGCCTTCAGGAACCTGAATTGAAAATACGTCTTATACTATAAAGCAAAATACGCGCCTTGCGACAGGGCGTTTATCCGAATAACCCACAACCCTCTCAGGCCAAAGGCAAAAACGGGCAGGCAATTTTTTCCGCCCGACTCGGGAACGCGCTGTCGAATTTGCCATAGGCCAAGCATTCCGCGCGGTGTGGATAAATCCATAACACCTTTTGTTTCCTTGGTTTTCGGGGTTGGCACGGCATTCGCAATGTATTTTTCCGGAACAATGTACCCGTTACGCAAAACACGGGTTTAGAAGGTGTAAAGACAAAGATGGAAAATTCAATCTACGTCGGACTATCGGGCCAGGTGGCCCTGCAGGAAAAAATGGCTTTGATCGCCAACAACGTGGCGAACATCAACACGCCGGGCTTCCGCGGCCAGAACGCGGTTTTCCACGAATATCTATCCGACCAGAAGCGGATGAAGGAAGACGTCTCCCTCGTCTACGATTACGGCCAGTATCAGGTCACAGACCCCGGCCCCATCAAGCAGACGGGCGGCCCGCTCGATGTCGCGCTGATCGGCCCCGGCTTCCTTGGTGTGCAAACCCCTGAAGGCACGCAATACACACGCGCCGGAAACTTCGCGCTCAACTCGCTTGGCGAGCTTGTCACCTCCCGTGGTTACAAAGTAGCCGGTCAGGGCGGCGGGAACATCATCATTCCCGAAGACGCCAAATACGTGAATATCGACGAAACGGGTGTTGTTTCGACGCAGGACGGCCCTGTCGGCTCGCTGATGATTGCGGAATTCGCCGACTACCAGAAGCTCGAGCCCGCAGGCAACGGTTTGTACAAAACCGAAGAAGCCGCAACACCGGCCACACAAACAAAACTGAAACAAGGTGCGGTCGAAGGATCGAACGTTTCGGGCGTGCTTGAAATGACGCGCATGATCGAAGTCCTGCGCGAATACCAGGCCGTACAAAATATGATGCAGACCGAACACCAGCGCCAGCAGACGATGATCCAGCGTCTCGGCCGCACAAGCTAGAACAGGAAGGAAACCGTAAATGTTGAGATCTCTTGATATCGGTTCGACGGGCATGCTGGCCCAGCAGATGAACGTGGACGTCATCTCGAACAACATCGCCAACACCACAACGTCGGGCTTCAAGCGCCAGCGCGCCGAATTCCATGACATGATCTATCAGAACAAGCAGCGCCCGGGCGCGACCTCTTCCGATGCGGGCACAACCGTGCCGACCGGCATGCAGTTCGGTCTCGGCGTGGCGCTAGGCTCCATCTACCGCCTGCACGAACAGGGCACGATCAAGATCACGGAAAACCCGCTCGATATCGCCGTCACCGGCGAAGGCTACTTCCAGATCGACATGCCGAACGGCGATACCGCCTACACACGCTCGGGCGTGTTCCAGTTGAACCAGGACGGAGAAATCGTCACGGCGCAGGGTTACACGATCCAGCCAGGCATCACCGTTCCCGCTGACGCCGAAGACATCGTCATCAACCAGTCGGGCGAAGTTTTGGTGAAACAGCCGGGTCAGGTTGCTATGGCGAACGTCGGCCAGTTGCAGCTTGCAAGATTTGTAAACCCCGCCGGCCTTGAAGGCATAGGCGACACCCTCTTCCTCGAAACCGATGCATCGGGCGCACCGACGGTCGGCAACCCGGCGGAAGACGAATTCGGCGAAATCCGTCAGGGCGCGCTTGAAAACTCGAACGTCAACATCGTGGAAGAGATCACCAACCTGATCACCGCGCAACGTGCGTACGAAATGAATTCCAAAGTGATCACGGCATCCGACGAGATGCTCCAGACGGTCACACAGCTTCGATAACCGATAGGAAAAGGAGTAGGATATGACAGCAAAAGATTGGCTTAAAAGTCTCGACATGGCGGCCCGCATCGCGGTGCTGGTGTTCGCTCTTGCCGTCATCACCATTTTTGTTGTGGCGGGCGCAAAAAATGCGTTTGCCGCAAGCCTGAAGACCGAAACCATCGTGGCCGGTGACTATATTCGCCTCGGCGATATCTTTGAGGGAACCAAGAACGAAGAATACGTTCTTGGTCCCGCCCCCGCGCCCGGCAAGGAAATGATCCTGAACGCACGCACGCTGTACAAGATCGCATCCGCCCTCGATGTGGACTGGAAACCTTCCTCCGCCGCGGAACAAGTCATCCTGCGCCGTGAAGCCGCGATACTGCCGCAAACGGAAATCACGGCCGCGCTGGAAAAGAAAATCAAGGAAAGCGGCGTGAGCGACAAGTTCAACGTCACCTATATCAACACGGTGTCGGATATCATTCTGCCGTATGGCACCGATGAAACGCTGGAAATCACCGCGTTCAAATTCGACCCCCAGGCCGACAATTTCACCGCGACGATTGTTGCACCGTCCGCCGAGAACCCGCTGAAACGCGCGAACATTACAGGCCGCATAGACCGCCAGATCGCCGTGCCCGTTCTTCGCAACGCGCTGAAGGCCGGCGATGTGATTGGCGCCATGGATCTGGACTGGATAGATGTGCCGCAGAACCGCATCGCAAACGGCACGGCGCTGAGCGAAAAAGATTTGCTGGAAATGACGCCGAAGCGCGTGATAGCCGCCGGCAAGCCCGTGCTGCTGAACGACCTGACGTCGCCGAAAATGGTAGACCGTGGAGACTCCGTCACGCTCGTCTTTGAATCGGGACCGCTTGTCCTGACGGCAAAAGGCAAGGCCCTGCAGGCCGGCGCGATTGGCGACACGGTGCGTGTGGCCAACACGGACAGCAATAAGAATCTTCAGGGCGTGGTTACCGCGCACCGCGAAGTAACGATCCGATAGGTGGCGGACCGTTATAAAAAGAGGAGTAAGAAAAAATGAACAGGAAGCATAAAAAAATACTAACAACCATGTGTCTTGCGCTTTTGGCCACAACGGGCCTTACCGCGTGCGGCGCGGGCGAACGCCTCGCCGATGTCGGAAAGCCTCCGGCCATGACGCCGATTGAAAACCCGCAAACACAGCCTGATTACCGCGCAGTAAGCATGCCGATGCCCGCGCCGCAGGTTGTCTCGCGCCAGCGCAATTCGCTATGGGCCTCCGACCGTCAGGCCTTCTTCGAAGACCAGCGCGCGGACAATATCGGTGACATCCTTACCGTTACACTGGACATCAAGGACAAGGCGGAGCTCGACAACGAAACCGAACGCACGCGCGAAGCCGATGAAGACGCAGGCCTCAACGCCCTGCTCGGCTATGAAGCATCGCTCGCCGAAGTGCTGCCGGAAAACGTGAACAACTCCGCACTGGTCGGCGCGGAATCCACGTCCAACCACAAAGGCTCCGGCTCGATTGACCGTGAAGAAAAAATCCAGATGAAACTGGCCGCGACGATCATGCAAATTCTTCCCAACGGGAACATGGTGATCCAGGGCCGTCAGGAAGTGCGCGTAAACTTTGAAAAGCGCATACTCGAATTCGCCGGTGTTATCCGCCCGCAGGATATCACCATCGACAACACAATTTCCTATGACAAGGTTGCAGAAGCCCGCGTTTCATACGGCGGCAAGGGACAGATTACGGATGTCCAGCAACCGCGTTACGGACAACAAGTTTACGACGTCCTGTTCCCGTTCTAGGGCAGAAAGCCCAAGACACAGGACGTGTCGGGCACAGGCGTTGTAATACCACCCTTACTCCAAAAGGAAAGCCGGTACAGGATGTACCGGCTTTTTTTATGCATCTGGACAATAATCCGCAAAGCCAGTAACGATTCAATATGGCCCGCGCATCCTTGCAAGACATGACCAATGCCGCTATCGCCTATCTGGAATCAAACCAGAAAGTCCAGGCGCTGGATGTGGCGTGCCGCACCCTGCTCCAGTATGGGCAGACAGGCCATATACAGCGTCTGGTTTTTGCCATCGCGTCCGAACAAACCACCATTCCCGCCATGGCGGCCGATCTGAAAAAAGCCACTGAAATTGTTCTGGGCTACAACGACATTGAAAACCAGCGCCTGTTCGCCGGATGGTTTTATATCTTCAAGAGTTTCCCCCTCTTCCAGCCTTTCTGGGAAGAAAACCCTGATTGGAAAAAAATCGAACCGCTCCTGAACGATAAGTTTTTGGTCGAAGGCGTGCGAAAACTCAATTTCCTCGATTGGGAACTGGAACGCATATTCACACAGCTACGCCGCGATTTGTTGCTGACGCATTATCCGGCTGGTGCCTTGAAAACCAAACATCTGCCTTTTCTTTGCGCGCTCGCCGAACATTGCTTCTACAACGAATATGTTTTTGCGGTTGATGCGGTTGAACTGGAGGCCCTGGAAAAAATCGATCCTGCCGATCCCGTTTCCGTCGCACTGATCGGCTGTTACAAACCGCTCACGGATGTAACGTTTGACGAAAAAATGTCGGCGGTTGCGGGCTTCCGGTCCATGGTAAAAACGCATGTCGGCAATGTACGCGACGAACGCGCCATTGAATTCGAATCCGGCACGGGCAATTCCGGCGACGTCACGAAAAATGTGCAGGCGATGTACGAGGAAAATTCCTACCCGCGCTGGTTCGCCGTCAACATGCCACACATCCAGATAAAAGATATCGAAGGCGATATCCTGCTGGCGGGCTGCGGTACGGGACAAACGGCTTTGCCTTTTTCCGCAGCGTTGCCCAACTGCAATTTTACCGCAATCGACATATCCCGTGCCTCGCTCGCTTACGCCATGCGTATGACGCAGGCACATGGAATAGACAATATTTCCTTCACGCACATGGACATCATGCATGCGGATACGCTGGAAGAAACGTTTGATTACATCGAATGCTCGGGTGTTTTGCATCACATGGAAGATCCCGAAGCCGGATGGCGCTCGCTTGTCTCCTGCCTGAAACCCGGTGGCGGCATGCAGATCGCGCTCTACAGCAAGAAGGCGCGTGTCAGCATCGATGCGGTAAGGCAATATATCAAAGAAAAATCTTACAGGCCTGTGCCGGATGATATCCGCAAACTGCGCGCAGACATCGCCGCCCTGCCCGATGGCGATCCGCGCAAGGACGTTTTGCGCATGCGCGATTTTTACAGCGTCTCGATGGTGCGCGATCTCGTCTTCCATATTCAGGAGAAATGCTACGACCTTCCGGAGATCGCATCGATGATGGACCGTCTGGGGCTTTCCTTCGACGGGTTTAAAATACACGAAGGTATAAAAGCCCTCTACCGCGCGCGGTTTACGGACGATCCTTCCATAACCAATCTTGATAACTGGAACATTTTTGAAACGGAAAATCCCGATACGTTTGCGGGCATGTACCGCATCTTCTGCCATAAAAAAGACGAAACTGTAAGCGACACTGTAAAACGTATCAGGCAGATGCAGGCCTGAGTATGACCAACTTTAATCTTTCAACACGGTTAATGTTGGTCATCTCGTGAAACATCTCACGGAATAAAAAAGCCCCGCGATGGGGCTTTTAAAAAATCCTTGTTGGTTGACCAACATTAACGATTAGTCGTCGCGGTGTGTTTTTTCCATCTTCTCGTGACGCTCTTGCGCCTCGAGGGAAAGCGTCGCCACCGGGCGCGCTTCAAGGCGTGCAACGCCGATCGGCTCGCCCGTCTCTTCGCAGTAACCGTATTCGTTCTGATCGATGCGGATCAGCGCTTCATTGATTTTCGAAATCAGTTTGCGTTCGCGGTCGCGCGTGCGCAACTCCAGCGCGTGGTCGGTTTCGGCCGATGCACGGTCTGCAAGGTCCGGCTGCTGCAGCTCGGTTTCCTGCAATGTGTTGTGAATGGTGTCGGAAGATTCACGGATCAGTTCCGATTTCCATGCCAGAAGACGCTGGCGGAAATATTCCAGCATGATCGGGTTCATGTAACCCTTTTTATCTTTGTGCGGGTTGTAATCCGGCGAGACGATGACGCTTTTTTCTGTCGGCATGGATATCCTCTAAACGAGCGGTACACGGCGTTAAGTGCTTTAAAAAGCGTGAAGAATATAGGAACAAGGCCCCGCCAAGGCAAGGCCCAATATGGGGATTAACGGGAGGCTTCCAGAGCTTTTCTGGCCTTGGCGATTTCGATCTGCGCCCGCAGGTCGATTTCGTCGAGAATGGCCGTCAGCTTGGGATCGGAAATGCGTTCGCGGTGCGAGGCCACAACATCAGCAATATCAATAACTTGACCCAAGGTCATGTTGCCCGTGAGGATGCTCATGCGAAGCTTGTCCAATTCTCCGAGTATGTCTTCGGAGCGGCCCACCATGCGTTTGCGGGCGGCACGCTCGGTCGGGCTTTCCGCGGCCTGAACGCTCAAAAGCGAGTCAACGCGCGCGATGGAGCCTGTCACCGCAGCCCCTTGGGTGCCTTTCGGCGCCGAAGCGATAAAGTCCTCGAAACTGCCTTCGGAACTTACATTGCCGGTTTTTTTGGATCCGCTGGTACCGGATGTCTTGGATGGGCCTTCGATCTTCATACCTCCAGTATACCCCGAACAGGCCCGCCTGTTTAAGAGGGAAAAATTTGCCGCCCCGATCAAGGACTTGAGTCCCGCCCAGCACGACTCCGGCATTTTTTCCCTACATAAGCACGGCGCCACCCCTATCAGATTGTTTTTCTTTGGATTTTTGATCCACAGAGCGTGGCACGCCATTCGCAAGATACAGAATGGATAAAACTAGGGTGAGACCGTGATTATGTTTAAACCAGTCAAAAAAATCCTTCGTAACCTCGGCAATGCCGCGCTTGTCGTAAGCCTGGGCATAGCGCTCGCGTTCCTGATAGGCACGGCAGATGCGCACGCAAAAACCACGCGCATCAAGGATATCGTGAATTTTGAATCGGTCCGCGAGAACCAGTTGATCGGTTACGGTCTGGTTGTCGGTTTGAACGGCACGGGCGATAGCCTCGGCAACTCCCCTTTCACCGAACAATCGATGATCGCGATGCTGGAACGCCTTGGCGTCAACGTCCGCGGCCAGAACCTGAACACAGGCAACGTTGCCGCCGTAATGGTAACGGCAACCCTTCCCCCGTTCACCAATCAGGGTGCAAAGATCGATGTGAATATTTCCTCGCTCGGCGATGCATCGTCCCTGCAGGGCGGCACGCTGCTCGTCACGCCCTTGATGGCTGCTGACGGCGAAGTTTACGCCATCGCGCAAGGCTCTGTGAACGTCTCCGGCTTTGCGGCTGGCGGACAGGCCGCGCAGGTCACACAAAATATTCCGACCGCCGCACGCATCCCCGCAGGCGCTATCGTAGAACGCGAGATCGCATTCCGCCTCGAAGACCTGCAGGAAGTGCGCCTCTCCTTACGCAACCCCGACTTCACAACGTCGCGCCGCATCGCGCAAGCCATCAACGGTTTCAGCGCCTCCAATGTTGCCATCGCGGAAAACTCCGCCAGCGTGGTCCTGACGCGCCCAAGCATGTATGCAGGAACAATTGTCGACCTTATCACCGACATCGAACAATTGCCCGTCGAGCCCGACCAGATTGCCCGTGTTGTCATCGATGAGCGTTCCGGCGTGATCGTCATGGGCTCCGAAGTCAAGATCAACACGGTGGCAATCGCACAGGCGAACCTGACCATCCGCATCACCGAAACGCCGCAGGTCAGCCAGCCAAACCCCTTCGCCGAGCAAGGCAACACGGTTGTCGTCCCGCGTACGGATCTGGAAGTCAATGAAGGCCCGAATGCGAAACTTACGGTGATGGAAACGGGCGTGACGCTCGAAGACCTGGTCACCGGCCTGAACCGTCTGGGCGTACCGCCGCGCGATGTCATCACCATCTTGCAGGCGATCAAGACAGCCGGTGCGCTGCAAGCCGAAATCACAACGATGTAGGTGAATGGATGAAGCTCGACAGCGCCGTACAGATCAACCCCGCCCTCCTCGCCAAACAGGCGCCTTCCATAGACATGGCGCGCATCGACGAGACCGCGCGTGAGTTCGAAGCAATGTTCGTGACCGAAATGCTCCGCCCGATGTTCGAAGGCGTTAAGGTCAACGAAATGTTCGGCGGCGGCAAAGGCGAAGAAGTTTTCGGCAGCATGCTCCTCGATGAATACGGAAAGAACATGGCTGCCCAAGGCACGCTCGGCATCGCCGACCTCGTAAAGGAGCAGTTGATAGAAATGCAATCCGAGGCCAGCAAAGAAAATCTGGCACGAAATATGCATAACCAAAATGCAGGCGTAACCGCTGCAACAGGAGAGAATGATGTTTAATAAAAGCAATGATCAGGTAAGCGTAGCCAAGCCCTACACACCCCCGGCAGATATCAATGTCGCGATTTTGCACACGATCATTGCCGTTACAGCCCTTCGCGATGTCCTTACAAAGGAAAACGAAGCGCTCGAAGCCAGCAAAACCAAAGTGTTTCTCGAATTGCAGGATGAAAAGGTCGAAGCCGCCCGCCGTTATGAACTGCTGGTCAATCACCTGATGGACAATGGCGCGGATACGAAAAACGCGGATACGAAACTCAAAGCCCAGTTGCAACGCCTGCAGGGCGACTTCTCCGCCGTGTGCCAGCGCAACCTCGAGCTGATCGAGCGCATGAAGAACGCCACGGAAAAACTCGGCGAGTGCATCATGAAATCCGCCCGCAAGACTGCCGAAGCCGCAACGCAGTTCGCTTATGGCTCCTCGGGCAAAATGCAAAAAGGCAACCGCGCCACGATCGGCGTGGAAGAACGGGCATAAGGACACATATATATGAGCAGCATCAACACCGTTCCCATGACACAGGTTGCCGCAGGTTCCACCGGCGTTGCGAACCATCAGGCCCTTGGCGGCTCCACGACAAGTGGCGTTCTTGCCGGCGGCATGGGAAATTTCTGGGACATGATCATGGCCCAGTTCGGTGCGAGTGAAGATCCTGCAAAGCTTGCCGCCACCGCCGATAAGGCAACACAAGGCATCGCCACTGCCAATCTTTCGGAAACACCCGACATGGTAAAGCCGGCCAAGCCGCAGGACCATAATCCGCTCGCCCTTCTCCAGATTGCGCTTTCTTCGCAGACCGTGGATGCGCAGGGTAATATCGTTCTGGATGGTGAGACAACGAATGCCACAAAGATCGAGCGCCAACTCGAACTGACGAACACAATCATCAACCATCTTAAAAACGCTCTGCCGGAGAACGCCGAAAAAGACGGCATACTGGCTGGCGTTCTGGCAAAATTGCAGGCGAAGTCCGACACGCTGCAAGCATCCCTTTCCGCGCTTGAAGGCGGCACCATCTCCAAAGACACGCCTGTCAAGGATCTGCCTTTGCCTATCCTGATCGCGCTCGGCCTCAACCCGGCCGAAATCACCGAAGTGAGCGAAAAGATTCAGGACATGCAGAAGAAACTCGGCCGCGAAATCACGGTTGAAGACCTGATTGCCGGTGTTGGCGGCCTCCTTCCCGCCACACCGCAAAATACGGTCGTCGCCCTGAAAACATCCGGTGACAAAGTCGTTCTCAACGCGATCGATGAAAACACAATGCCGACCGACGATCTCGCCGCGCAACTGAACGCACTCGATGTCGGCGCAGGTGACGATATCGCCGTTGACGTTGATGCGGAAGCCGCAGCTACTTCAGCGAAAAAAGATCCGCAGGCCGGTATTACGAACCTGATCGGTGAAGGTGATGAAGCCGTGCAGAAGCCAGAAGGCCTGCCGGTGAAAGCGGAGCAATCCACCGACCAGACGGCAAAGCCAGACAATGCCAGCGGCCATGTGAAAAAAGACGCAGCATCCTTCAAGGAAAATCTCGTCAACATGCTGAACAGCCAGAACGCACAGCAAGGCGGCATGGTGTTCCCTGCCACATATTCCGGTCTGGAAGCGGATTCCGCGATCTACCAGCCATACGGCATGGCCGCCACGTCTTCGATGAGCCTTGGCACAACAGCCCAGGCCGCAAACCTGATTTCCTCCCCCACCGTAGCGGGCCAGAATCATCCGGCCACGCAACTGGTCGCCGCCACGCTGACAAAGGCGGGTAAAGGTGGTGAGGACAGCACCATAAACCTGCGCCTCGACCCGCCGGAGCTGGGCAATGTTGCAATACGTCTGCAATTCAGCGCCAAGGACAAAACGGTCAAGGCGGTTGTTACGGCGGAAAAACCGGAAACGCATCTTATGCTGCAACGGGAAAGCACGGCGCTGGAACGCGCCCTGCAGACAGCGGGTTATGACGCCGCAAGCCAGAGCATCAGCTTTGAACTGGCGCAGGACAACGGCACGAACCGTCGTCACGGCGAAAACTCTAACAACAACAATTTTGGTGG
The DNA here is from genome assembly GCA_030824805.1 of Micavibrio sp. Taxonomy (GTDB): domain Bacteria; phylum Pseudomonadota; class Alphaproteobacteria; order Micavibrionales; family Micavibrionaceae; genus Micavibrio_A. Next base: position 6,043 of record JAPJRC010000008.1, on the reverse strand, counting down.
TGGTGGCAAAGCCTCGCAGGATGCAGGCGGCGCCGATGAAATCATTCAATCCAGCATGACATGGCAGGTCGATCCTTCGACGGGCCACATGCGCTACAACGTTCTTGCGTAACGAGGAATAGAAAATGGCCACTGTAAGCACAGTAACAACATCCGGTGTCGCAAACAGCGCGAACAACACCACGAACAGCGGTTTGAAGCTGGCGGAAGATTTCCAGCAGTTCCTTACGCTGCTGACGACGCAGCTCCAGAACCAGGATCCGCTTTCCCCGATGGATTCCACGGAATTCACGAACCAGCTGGTACAGTTCACGCAGGTCGAGCAACAAATCAACACGAACCAGAAACTCGACAACTTGGTTTCGATGCAGCTCGCCAGCATCTCGTCTGTGGCTCTTGGCTATGTGGGCATGGATATTTCCTACATCAGCTCGGAAATGAACTATGACGGCGCAAAACCGATCGACATCACCTACGCGCTCGCAAGCGAAGCCGTGACATCGAAAATCAATGTTTACGACGAAGACGGAACGCTGGTGTACTCCGCCGATGCGCCAAAAAATACGGGCATGAACAAATTCACGTGGGCAGGCATCAAGACAAACGGCGAAGCCGTTCCTGCCGGCACATATACGGTCAAGATCGACGCTGTCGACAAAGACGGCGCCGCCATTGAAAACTCCACAGTCGTTACAGGCCATGTGGACGGTATCGAAACGCAAAACGGCGTTGTCTACGTGCTCGTCGGCGAGCGCGCCGTTCCGATCGCCTCCATCGTCAACGCAAATATGCCGGGCTCGCAAACAGGATCGGGCGCAGGCTCGGCACTGGGTTATGTGGGTATGGATATCACCTACTCTTCGAACCAGGTGAAATACATCAACGATCCGGTCGCGATCAATTACAGCATGCCGGAAGAAGCTTCGGTAGCAAAGATCAAGATCTATAACGAAAACGGAACGCTGGTCTACACGGCTGATGCCGCGGAAACCAAAGGCAACCACACATTCACATGGAACGGCAAAAACACCAACGGAGTTCAACTGGATTCCGGCACCTACACTGTGAAGGTTGATGCCACAACCACGGAAAACGAAACCATTGATACGTCCACCTACTTTACGGGCCATGTCACCGGTGTCGAAACCAAAGGCGGCGTGAACTATGTACTGATTGAAAACAATTCGGTACCTGTCACATCGATCATGAACGCCACAAAGCCTACAACGCAGACAACATAATAACAACGAAGTAAAACCTAGGAGATCATCATGAGTTTGTTCGGATCATTATACACGGGAGTATCGGGTCTTTCTGCACAGTCGCAGTCCACGGCCATGATCTCCAACAACATCGCCAACGTAAACACGGTGGGCTTTAAACGCTCGGAAGCCGCGTTCTATTCGCTGGTCACTTCGGAAGGCCGCTCGACGCGCTATTCGCCGGGCACAGTCTCTGTTGACCGTATCCAGCGCGTAACATCGCAGGGTCCGATCCAGCAATCGTCCTCGTCCACGGACACGTCTATTTCCGGAAACGGTTTCTATCCTGTGAAACGCGACGGCGACAACTCCAGCCTGTCCTCCTGGCTCTATACACGCAACGGGCAGTTCTCGGAAGATGCGCAAGGGTTCCTGACCAACACAGCAGGCTTCTATCTGTACGGCTGGCCGCTCGACCAGAACGGCGCATTGCCATCAAACCAGGGCGACTTGACCTCGCTCGTACCGGTGGACGTTGCCTTCCTCGGCGGTTTGACCCGTCCGACGACAACGGCTGAACTGGCGCTGACACTCGACAGCACCAACAAAGGCAACGCCGATAAGACGATGGCCGCAGCCCTTACCTCTGCACCGGACTTCTCGCGTTCGATCACAATGTACGACACGCTGGGTTCCGCACAACCTATTACTTTCGAATACACGAAGGTTTATGGTCCTGCCGGTACAGCCGCATCGAACATCACGGCACAGACAGCGACGACGAACCTTATCAGCGACCGTGGTATGGTGGCCGGTAACACGTTCACTATTGCAGTCGACGGCGGTGCGCCAGCACTTACACTACAAGTTGCTGTTGCTCCGGCGACACCGTCTGGCGTACCGGGAACGGTCAACGTGGCAACTATGGGAGACGTAATCAACGCCATTAACGATGCAGGTATTGGTGTATCCGCCTACCTCGGAAACGCCGGTGAACTGCTCATCCAGCGTAACTCGTTTGCACCGGGCACAAGCCTCACGTTAACAAACGGTACAGGCACGCCACTCGCAGCGCTGGGACTTGGTACTGGCGGTACTTACAACGCCAACCCAATGACAGCGTATGACAACGGTACAGCCGCCGACGTTCCACCGTACAGCACGGGCAACTTCCCAGCTCCGCAATATCTGCCGGGCGATCCGCTGTACAACCCGCGCGGCTGGTGGCAAGTAAAGGTGATCGACCCCAGCAACAACACGTTGACCACGGGTATCATCAACTTCAGCGGCGACGGTACGCTCAACGCGTTGCCTGACGCGGACGGCAACAAAGACATCGAACTCCCCGCCATCGACTGGGGTAACGGTTCCGAACTTCAGACGATCGAAGTGGATATCGGACGCCAGAGCCAGTTCGCCGGTAACTTCACGGTTCTGTTCGCAGACCAGAACGGTGCTGAACTTGGTTTGAGAACGGGTATCGATATCGACCGCGAAGGTTTCGTGATCGCACGTTTCTCGAACGGCGCGACCTCCCGCCTCTACAAAATCCCGCTGGTAACGTTCTCGAACGCGAACGGCCTGCAGGAAGTATCGGGCACGGCCTACTCCGAAACCGAAGAATCGGGTGAAGAGAACCTGCGCGAGGCAGGAACCGGAGGCGCTGGCTTTATCGAGCCTTCGACCCTCGAAATGTCGAACGTCGACCTGGCCGACGAGTTCGCCAAGCTGATCATCTCCCAGCGCGCTTACTCGGCAAACACCAAGGTGATCACGACCGTCGACCAGATGACGGAAGACCTCCTCCGTCTGAGATAAGAATTAGGTTTATAGAATATAAACCTATCCGAACGCCCTGCTCTCCCGGCAGGGCGTTCTTTTTGATATTGGAAGATCGCTTTGCAGTATTTTGTTTTTGATTATTTTTTTAGCCATGCGGCAAACAGGTTAATACCGGGGCAGTATACGAATCAGGCGGCCAATCTAACTTTATGAAAACAATCACTTTTCTGGGACTAAAACATTAACCATTTGCGATTCCTTGTTTTTTCCCCGTTAACACCCTGTTAAGATCTATGTTATAGTATTGAAAATGCATCCCAGTATGGGGCGCGACATATAAAGCCAAAACAACCCTAGGAAAGGATTTTACAATGGCTAATGATATTGTTTTGGGCGCAGCTATGCGCTCCAACCTTCTCTCCCTCCAGAACACACAGAGATCGATCGACTCCACGCAGCTTCGTCTTGCTACGGGTAAAAAGGTCAACTCCGCTCTGGACAACCCGCAATCGTTCTTCCAGGCACAATCGCTGAACAACCGCGCTTCGGACCTTACCCGTCTGCTCGATGGTATCGGTCAGTCGATCCGCACGATCGAAGAAGCCGACAAGGGTATTACCGCTCTGACGAACCTTGTTACACAAGCCCAGTCCGTTGCCGAAGAAGCACAAGCTGAGATTAACGCAGCCGAAGGCTTCGCGACCGTAACAGGCACGAAAGATCTTCGTTCTGTAGCAAGCCTTACGGCTGGCTCCGGTGGCGCCATTGCCGCTGGTGACAACTTCCGTATCACTCTGCTTGGCGGCGGTATCGACAGCAACACGGGTCTTGCTGGTGAGCAGCCTATCACGTTGGATGTGACAATTGCCGCTGGTCAGGACATTTACGATGTTGTTGCTCAGATCAATGCTGATGTCAGTGCCACAGCCAACATGGACGTAAGAGACCACGTAAAGGCCAGCGTTGACTCTGCAGGCCGTTTGAAACTGGAATCGACCACAGAAGGTGCCATGATCCGTATTGGCGACGTTCCAGCAGGTCAGTCCCTTGGTATCGATGGTTATGCATTCCTCGGTCTTGAAGGTCTGGTAACAACAGAAAACACGCTTGCCACGACCCGTCAGGGTGGTACGGCTGTTGCCGGACGCGTGTTGCAGTCCAACGTTGCGGCTACCGCCTCACAAGTAAACGGAGAGTATGTAGCCTCTGCAACTTTGGGCGGCACGGGCAGCGCAAACTTCTTGGCAACAGGTACATACGCTGGCGGTGGTGCCGACGACTTTACGCTTTCTATTCGCGTAGATGACACGACATATAACATTGCCACACCGTACAACGAAACCAGCACGATCCAGTCTGTCATCGATGGTATTAACTCCAGCGGTGCGGGCGAATTCGTAACGGCCTCGTTTAATACTTCTACTGGTCGTATTGAACTGGCGTTCGATGATAACGTCGGTACAGCTGAAATCGGCTTTATAGCTGAGGCAGGCGGACAAACACAGTTTGGCTTCGGTACGGGCGCTTCTGACGGAACTGCAGCTGCAGCCAACGATACCTTCAGCGAAGCTTTCCGCTTTATCGGATCTTCTGCAAACCTCGACCAATACACGAAAGACTTTAACAAGCTTCGTGCACAGATCGATGGCATCGTGGAAGACGCCAACTACCGCGGCGTTAACCTGCTCGGCGGTGACAACCTGACGTCCTATTTCAACGAAGACCGTTCCAACACGCTGGTAACGGAAGGTCAGGACTTCACCGTTTCCGGTATGGGTCTTGAAAAAGCGGACTTTACGGATGCAGCGTCTATCGAAAAAACGCTGGGCCAAGTTCGTAACGCTCTGGACTCAGTCCGTGCATTCGGTTCGTCCATCGCGAACGACCTGTCCATCATCCAGACGCGTCGTGACTTCACGGAGCAGACGATCAACACGCTGAAGGCCGGTGCTTCCGACCTGACGGACGCCGACCTGAACGAAGAAGGTGCAAACCTCCTCGCTCTGCAAACGGCACAGCAGTTGGGCGTTACCTCCCTGTCGCTGGCTTCCCAGTCGCAACAGTCCGTGCTCCGTCTGTTCTAATAACAGCGGGCCACCCAGGAGGGGCGGCAACGGAAAGAATAAGTTTCGAAAACAAAACCGGCGGAAGAATTCCGCCGGTTTTTCTTTATGCATGCAAAATGCCGTTTGTCTCAATAAAGCTTGGTTTTCCGCCGTTTTTTAATGTTTTGGTCATCAAATTGCGCTATACTGGTGAATGTAGGAAGAAGTCCTGCCATGCATGAGAAAGGAAGAAGTCCATGGCTCTCGTTATCGATTTAAAACCCGGCGAAAAAATTCTGATAGGGACAGCCGTCATCACAAATGACGCGCAACGCACCCGCCTTCATATTTCCGGTGAAGCCCCTATCCTTCGCGAAAAAGATGTTATGCGTGAAGAGGAAGCAGACACGCCATGCAAGAAAATCTATTTCCTGGTTCAATGCATGTATATGTCGGCAACCCCGAAAGACTATCACCACAAATATTTTGAACTGGTGAAAGAAATACAACATGCGGCCCCCCGCACGGCTTTTTTCTTTCTTGCCATCAACGAGAAAATCATTGAAGGCAGCTATTACAAAGCCATGCGCGAAGCACGCGAGTTGATTAAGTTTGAAGAGGAGTTGATCGGTCATGCCATCTCCCAACCAGCCGCGTAACAACAATCCCTATGCGTCGGCCGCCGGCGCTTACGGCAACAACGCACAAAAAAGTTCGCAGGATCCGCGCGAGCTTGAGGCGCGCGTTCTTTTGAAATCAGCACAATTCATGCAAGACCTTCAGAACGACTGGGGCAATCTCAGCAAGGACATGCTTGAAGAAACGCTGAAATACAACCGCAATATCTGGCTTATGTTCTTTGATACGGCCGTTGAAAACACGGAAGGCGACCGCCCCACCTCCCTTCGCAACAACATTTACAATCTTGCGAAGATTGTGTACAAACGCGAAGTCGATATTCTGGCGAAACCGGAAAAGAACAATCTCGACATTCTGATCAAGATCAACCGCGAC
>JAPJRC010000065.1 GCA_030824805.1 Micavibrio sp. | reverse complement strand
CCTATCAACCGAAGGTTTAATTATAAAAACATATTTTCCACAAGTGCGTGTAAAGTCATGAAATCAAAAAGAAATTTGGATCACTCCAAACCACTTTGAAAACGCTTAAGTATTATGTGATTGCAATATGCGCCTTTCAGTACGAATCAGGCCGCCTGGGCGACGCCATTTACGCGCAACAAATGGTTATAGGCTACCGCATTAGCTTCCGCCGCGATTTTTTCCCATTCATCGATTGTAACGGCACGCGCATCGTCGGCACGGCTGATACCGCGCGCGGCAAGCGCCACGACAATCCCTGCGTTGAAGTTATCACCCGCGCCCACCGTGAACACGATGGAGGGGTTCTTTTCGGAAGCCACAAAGCGTTTGCCACCGGTTGTGAAAACCGTGCACCCACCGCCGCCATGCGTGATGATCATCGCTCCGAGATTACCACCCTTGAGGAATTGTTCCGCTACCGCTTCATGGGTTTCATCGGGAAAAGTCCATGCGACATCCTCTTCGCTGAACCGTACCACGCTTGCCACCGAGGCGATTTTGAACAAACGGTCCGCATATTCCTTGCGGTCCGGAATGATATTGGGGCGCGTGTTCGGATCGAAATACACGATATGCCCGTCGCGGTTCTTGCGGGTGATGTATTCCGTCACGGCGTCGCGCGCATTGGGCACGGTCATAACGACGGAGCCGACAACAAACAACTGGTTTGGTTCGTTCAGATCGTAAACGATGTCTTCGACCCTTAAATCGTCGATCGTGTTGGGCTTCTGGCGTCCGTAAAAATCGAATTTGTTCTGCCCGCCCGCCGTGCTGATAACCGCGAGCATGGAAATATGCGCGATCTTCCGGATGTAATCCGTGCCAACACCATACTTTTCAAAATCTTCCAGAAACAACCCGCCGAACAAATCTTCCGACACAGGCCCCACATAGTAGCTTTTTATTTTGGCGGCACTTCCACGCAACGCGTTAGCCGCGCCGATGCTGCCAAAATAGCTAGACCCGCCGAGATTGATGTTGAGCGAACGCGCGGCGTTCGGGTTGGAACGCAGATCGGCGATGGCTTCGCCGACAAAATACAGACCTGTAGAGTTGATTGTGCCTGACATGGATTAAACCAGACGTTCCTGCTCGATCGCGGCCTTGATGAAGGACACGAACAGCGGATGCGGATCAAACGGTTTGGATTTCAACTCGGGGTGATACTGCACGCCGATGAACCACGGGTGGTCGTTACGCTCCGCAATTTCCGGCAATCTGCCGTCCGGGGAAACACCGGAGAAGATCAATCCCTTCTCTTCCAGTTGCGGACGGTAATTCATGTTTACTTCGTAACGGTGGCGGTGGCGTTCGGAAATTTCCGTGCTGCCGTAAATCTCCGCGACCTTCGACCCTTTCGCCAGCGCGGCCGGATACGCACCAAGGCGCATTGTGCCGCCAAGATCGCCGTTGGCCGCGCGGCTTTCTTTTTCGTTGCCCTTGGTCCATTCGGTCATCATGCCGACCATTGGAACCTTTGCCGGGCCAAATTCGGTGGAGCTTGCTTCCGTGATACCCGCCGTGTTGCGCGCGGCTTCGATAACCGCCATCTGCAAACCGAAACAGATACCGAAATACGGCACTTTGCGTTCGCGCGCGAATTTCGCGGCCTTGATCTTGCCTTCCGCACCGCGCTCGCCGAAACCGCCGGCGACGAGGATCCCGTTCACGCCTTCGAGTTCGTTGATGATGCCTTCGTTGTTGTCGAATTTGGAGGATTCAACAAACTTGATCTTCACCTTATTCTGGTTGGCGATACCGCCGTGGATCAACGCTTCGTTGAGAGACTTATAAGAATCCGCAAGGTTCGTGTATTTACCGACCAGCGCAATCGTCACTTCGCCTTCGGGGTTCTTCACGCGGCGGACGATCTCTTCCCACTTGGAAAGGTCAGGGTCCGCGGCCTTGATGCCGAAATATTTGAGCACCTGCGTGTCCAGCCCGACCTTGTGATAGGACAGCGGCACTTCATAAATCGTTTTAACATCAAGCGCCGGAATAACGTTTTCCGTCGCGATGTTGCAGAACAGGCCGATCTTCTTCAGGTCGTCCTGTTCGATCTCGCGGTCCGCACGGCACAACAGGATGCCCGGCGAAATACCGACGCTCATAAGCTCCTTCACGCTGTGCTGCGTGGGCTTGGTTTTGAGCTCGCCCGCTGCGGCAATATACGGAAGCAGCGTAACATGCACATACAGCGCACGGTCGCGGCCCACTTCGTTGCCGAACTGGCGGATGGATTCAATGAACGGCAGGGATTCGATGTCGCCCACCGTGCCGCCGATTTCAACCAGCACAAAGTCCGCCGTGCCGTCTTTCTCGCGGATGAATTCCTTGATCTCGTTGGTCACGTGCGGAATGACCTGCACGGTGGCGCCGAGGTAATCGCCGCGGCGCTCCTTCGAGAGCACGTTCTGGTATATGCGGCCTGTCGTGATGTTGTCGTCCTTGGTCGCCGGGTTGCCCGTGAAACGCTCATAGTGTCCGAGGTCAAGGTCGGTTTCCGCGCCGTCATCCGTCACATACACTTCGCCGTGCTGGAACGGGCTCATCGTGCCGGGGTCGATGTTCAGGTAAGGGTCCATTTTGCAAAGGCGGACTTTAAAGCCTCTCGCCTGTAGCAACGCGCCAAGGGCTGCGGAGCCGAGGCCCTTCCCCAAAGAAGAAACCACGCCGCCAGTGATAAAAATAAAACGTGTCATTAAACAACCCTGCAAACAACAAACCCCTCGAAAGGGGTCTGTCATATTATTGCGAAATCGGTGCTGATGGAGCCCCGGTTTGCGGCTCCGGTTCGTCCGTAGCCTTCGGGACCTCTTTATCGCTGCTTGACGCCGCAGAGTCAAGTTTTTCGGACGTCTCGTCCACATGCTTGTCGGTTGGCATGGAGGACGGTTTTACGCCATCCGCCTTCTCGCCTTCCGTCTGTACGACAGGCGTCGGATTGTCGAGAGAGTCCAGCACGCTGGATTTGTGGTGCGTGCCCGCGAGGATCGCGAGGATGATGCTGGTCGCAAAGAAACAGGCTGCGCAGATGCCGGTCGCGCGCGTCAGAGCGTTGGCCGTCTGGCCCACGGTCGCGAAAGAGCCCATGCCGCCACCGCCGCCGCCAATGCCGAGGCCGCCGCCTTCCGAGCGTTGCAAGAGGACGAGCGCGATCAGGACGAGCGCCAGAAGAAGATGAATGACTAGAATAACGTTTTCCATGGGGCCTATTTAGCCCAGAAAAACGCGGAAGTCCACGGGGTTGTCGGCGAGGATGATCCCCCTCGCCGTTTTATCCATAAGGAAATCTTTGCGGATTACAGGCCCAGCTTTTGTACAGATGCCTGGATGGTCTGTACGAACGCGCCTTCTGCCTTGTGCGGGAGAGCACTGGATACTGTGTCCTTAGCTATGAAGGCCGCAGCAAGTGTTTCAACAGCTTGTTGACGGCGTTCTAGACAATCGCGATGCGGGTCATTGCTTGGTGAAGCGCCAGAGGTAACCATTACGGTTCCGATAGGAAGATTGATGTCAGACATGAAATTAAATCCCTGTTTTGTTGAACCCGCACATAAAACTGTAAATATGTAAAATAGTCAAGGGCAATTTTTTTATTTTTTAAAGTACATAAAAAATACCGGCGAAGATCAATTCCTCGCCGGGATAATAGAAAAATCTTATATAGTTAAGCGTCGAAGCTCATCCAACGGCTTTTCGGAACCGCATTGCCCGTAATGGGCTGCGACAGGACGCCCTCAACCTTCTGCATCGTTTTTCCTGTGGCCGGAGCCTGCTTTTCAAAACGGTCTTCTGAATCCAGTTGCGACAGAATGGCTGTGGCGATCGCAAATTTATCGCCCGCGCTCAAACCATCCTTCAAAGCACTCTGGCTCTGGACTTCCTGCAGACAGCATTCGGTGTTTTGCTGGGCTGGAGCAACCATCGGGCCTGCGTTTGGTACATTGGGATAGAACGGGAACTTGAGGCTCGACATGGCTTAAATCCTTTTCTGTTGGAATACGGCCATGATTGTGACACGAATATGTAAACACGCAAGAAAATTTTTGTGCTTATCCTTAATAAAGTAAATAATGATCATTAGACACAACTAATTAAGCAATCGTTTAAAGTAACCGTAAGTATAATTGTAAAAAAACTTGCGTTCGCAAGTCTTTGCATAATATAAGGCGCCCAAAATTTGTTGGGAGAGCTTATGCAGTATGACTACATCAAATCGGGCTATAAGGGCTCATGGGACGAGAGCACCGGACAGATAAGAAGCGGGCTGGACACTCTGCATAGAAACGAAAAGATCGTGCTAACGCAAGCCTTTGCCGGTGTAAATACCGGTAAAATGCTTACAGCGGCACTAGATGCAACCCGATGGGGCGACACCACATTTTTTATAGATGCAAAAGCTGTCGAAAAACCTGCGCCCGCCCCTAGAAACCTTGTCGATTTTGCGAAAAATGCGTTTTTCTCGAAACCTATTGAACTCCACCCGATCCCAGAACACCGCATCTTGCAAAGCGATGCCTTACAGGCATTTCAAAGACGCATTGCCGACATCTCTCTAGATCTTGTTATCACCGGGGCAAAGCATCATATGATCGAAGATCTTTCCAAAGACGGTCGGCAGAAGAACATCACAAGCATGATCAGTATCACGCTTGAAGACAAGTCATTCGGCCAGCCGCCTCAGGCGGCTGCGATACCGAGGTAATCTTCGGTTTTCAGCGATGCACCGCCTATAAGGGCGCCGTCGACATTCGGGACGGCAAAGATTTCTGCCGCGTTGGACGGCTTGACCGATCCGCCGTACAAAATGCGCATATCGGCCGGCACCTTGCCACGAATGAACGCATGCATGGCACGTATATCTTCGGCCGTTGCGGTTTTGCCGGTGCCGATGGCCCACACCGGCTCATACGCAATAACCGTGTTCTGCGCCGTGACGCCTTCCGGCAGGGAGCGTTCCAGCTGGCCGCCCACAACCGCGTTCTGGTTGCCTGCCTCGCGCTCGGCTTCTGTTTCACCGACACAGATGATGGTGACCAGGCCAGCTTCGTTGGCGGCTTTCGCCTTGGCCGCGATCAATTCATCCGATTCTTTCTGATACTGGCGGCGCTCGGAATGGCCGAGAATAACGTGGCTCGCGCCTATATCTTTGAGCATGGAGGCGGAAATATTGCCTGTGAATGCACCGTTTGCTTTTTCGGAACAATCCTGTCCGCCAACCGTGCAGGCTTTGGTTTTACCCACAACGGACGGAATATGAACGAAAGGCGGGCAGACAACAAAATCGCAGGATTTCAAAAGATCCGGTTTTGCGGCAATCGCCTCTTCAATGCCGGTGATTAACGCTTCGGCGGATTTGGCATCGCCGTTCATCTTCCAGTTGCCTGCAATCAGTTTTTTCATGGACTTACCCTATTGCTCCGTGTTTCGTCCCTCCTTATAGTGCGTCCGATACAAATTTAAAAGAGAGGATATCCATGCTGATATGGATGCGTGAGAGCAAAGGCGCAAAGTTCGTGAAGTACCTGTTTCTGGGGCTTCTGGTTCTGGCCGCCTGCGGACTTGTTCTGATGGATGTGGGCGGTTTCTTCACCTCCCGTGTCGGCTCCAACACCGTGGCCAAGGGCGGCGGCGTCGATATCGGCATCATGGAATTCGACCGCTCGGTGCGCCGCGCCATCGGCCAGCAGGGCATCGGCGCGCAGGAAGCATACCAGCTCGGCATGATCGACGGCATCCTCACCGGTGAAATCCAGGCCCGTCTTTTCGCGGCGAAGAGCCATGAACTCGGCCTCGAAGTCTCTGATGAAGATGTAACGCGCCAGATCGCCAAGCTCGCCGAACCATTGGCAACCGAAGGCCGCTCCAAGAAAGAAGCGTTGCAACAGATTCTGCGCACGCAAAATATTTCCGAAGGTGAATTTGTAGGTTCCATCCGTCAGGAAATGGGCAACACGCTTCTGCGCGCCGCCCTAATGCCGCCCGCCTCTCTTACTTCGCCCCTGATGGCGCAGGATCTTTACCGCTACGACAATGAAAAGCGCAGCGCCAAGGTTATCGTCCTCAAAAACGCTGACATCAAAGATGCAAGCGCCCCGACAGACGAACAGCTTGAGAAATTTTACGAGTCCAACAAGATGGACTACCTGATCCCTGAAACGCGTACCATCACCATGGCAACGCTCAAGGCGGATATGCTCAAGAAGAACCTGAAGATCTCCGACGAGCAGTTGAAAGCAGAATACGATAAAAACATCGCCTCCTTTACAAAGCCGGAGCGCCGCCTCGTCGAACAGGTCGTGGTGCAGACACAGGAAGAAGCCAACAAGGCCGCCGAAGAAATGAAGGCCGGTAAAACACCCGCCGACACCATATCGCAAGACTACGAAGAAAAAGGCCTTCTGCCGGAAATCGCCTCGCCCGTGTTCGAAGCGAAAAAGGGCGCCGTTGTCGGTCCGATCCAGACAGGTCTTGGCTGGCACGTCATCCGTGTCAAAGAATTCCTGCCTGAAAGCGTAACGCCGTTTGCGGAATTGAAAGACAAACTGCGCACGGAACTGGAAAACATTTCGCTTACCGAAGAACTGTTCCAGACAGGCGCAACGATTGAAGACCGCATCGCCGGCGGTGAGAAACTGGAAACGCTGGTCAACGAATATGGCATGACCACCGAAATCATCGGTCCGTTCCGCCAGAATGGCTATGACAAGGATGGAAAGGATCTGTTTAAATCCTATGGCTCCGACCGCACGAAGCTGACGCAGACCGCATACGATTTCGAAGAAGGTGAAATCGCGCCTGTCGTCGAAACCGCGGACGGCCAGTTCCATGTTGTGCGCATCGATCAGGTGGTGCCGGACACGTATCGTCCGTTCGATACCGTGAAAGCGGACCTCAAGAAACGCTGGATCGCGGAGCAGCAGGCCCTTGCCAACAACGCCCGCGCGAAACAGGCTCTCGACGCGTTGAACGGTGGCAAGTCGCTGGACGACGTCGCGCGTGAACACGGCCTCTCTGTGCAGACGGTCAACAATATCAACCGCAAGGAAACGCCTGCGGCCCCTCTTAATCCGGTGGCTGCCGCGCAAATCTTCACCACCGACAACGGCAAATTCTTCTCGGCACAGGCTGAGGGCGGTTTTGTTGTCGGACAAGTGACGGATGTTATCCTGCCGCCCGCCACGGCAAAAGCGGATGAGAAAGAACTTGCCGACCTCGAAGACCTCACGGGCCGCTCGCTGGGTCAGGATGTTCTCGGCCAGTTCGTGGAATCGCTGATGAAAGACAAGAAAATCAAGATCAACAAAGCGCTGCTTGACCAGGCATACGGTCAGGCCGCGGAAACTCCGGCTCAGTAAAACATGGATTCTTTTTCCCCCGCCTATTCCGATTTTGAAAAAAATTTCCGCGGGGGGAAAAGCCAGCTGGTCTGGACAACCGTTCCGGCCGATCTCGAAACGCCCGTTTCCGCATATCTGAAACTCACAGGCGATTCCAAAAACTCCTTCCTTCTGGAATCCGTCGAGGGCGGCGCGAATCTCGGGCGTTATTCCGCCATCGGCCTTGATCCCGATCTGGTGTGGACATACAGCAAGGGCGCGGAAAAAGACCCGCTCTCTTCCTTGCGTAAACTTGTGAAAGAATCCCGCATCGATATCGTCGATGAATCCATCCCGCCGATGGGCCCTTCCGGCCTGTTCGGCTATATGGGTTATGACATGGTGCGCCTGATCGAAGAAATACCGGATGAAAATCCGGATATCGTCGATATTCCGGATTCCGTCATGATCCGCCCGACGGTCATGGTGATCTTCGACAACGTCAAAAGCACGATGACCATTGTAACCCCGGTCCGCCAAACATCCGGCGATGAAAAGGCAGCATACGAAGCAGCCACCCGCCGCCTTGATAAAATTCTGGAACGCCTGTCCGATCCCGTGCCGTCAAATGCCATCCATCACAACACGAAAATGTCCGTGCCTGTGCCTGCGGAATCCAACATCGGCAAGGACGCGTTTTTTGACATGGTGAAACAGGCGGCCGAATATATCCGCGCCGGTGAAATCTTTCAGGTCGTGCTGGGGCAAAGCTTTTCCATGCCGTTCGATCTTCCGGGCTTTTCACTTTACCGCTCGCTTCGCCGCACCAACCCCGCGCCGTTTTTGTTCTACTTCAATTTCGGCGGTTTCCAGCTTGTGGGCTCGTCCCCTGAAATCCTCGTGCGTGTGCGTGATCGCCGCGTCACCATCCGCCCCATCGCGGGCACGCGCCGCCGTGGCAAGACGGCGGAAGAAGACAAGGCGCTTGAGGAAGAACTGCTCGCCGATCCGAAAGAACGCGCCGAGCATCTGATGCTGCTCGATCTCGGACGCAACGATGTGGGGCGCGTCTCGAAAATCGGCACAGTGAAAGTCACTGACAAATTCTTTATCGAACGCTACAGCCACGTTATGCACATCGTCTCGAATGTCGAAGGCGAATTGCGCGATGATCTGGACTCTTTTGACGCGCTCTTCGCGGGCTTTCCGGCAGGAACGGTTTCCGGCGCACCAAAAGTCCGCGCCATGGAAATTATCGACGAGCTGGAATCCACCCGCCGCCAATATTACGGCGGCTGCGTCGGTTATCTCGACGGCAACGGCGATCTCGACACTTGCATCGCGCTCCGCACCGCATTGGTGAAAGACGGTAAAGTCTATGTGCGCTCCGGCGCCGGCATCGTTGCGGATTCAAACCCTGAATCCGAAAACAATGAATGCATCATCAAGGCCCGCGCGATTGTGTCGGCTGCGGAAGATGCGATAGCTCAGGCTTTGCATACACAGATACAAAAACCGCGCTAAGGTGGAATACAAAAGTAATCGGCATTGCCGCGCACGCCCAATCCAGAAATTATAGGGATTGATCAAAGGTGTGCGCATGGAAATCCCCCGACAATCCGCTGGCATCGATACTGCCAGGTATTTCTCCGAAAGCGCAGGCATCGCGCATATTCTCAAAACCATTTCCCTCTCCACCGGCCTGCGCTGCGCCGCCGTGGGCTGCTTCATCCATGACAAATGGAAGATCTGCGCTATACGCGACGAACTTGGCTTCAACGTCGAACCGGGTTTCGAACTTCCTTTTCTGGAGACGCTTTGCAACGAGGTGAGATTGTCGAAAACGCCCATCGTCATAAAAGATGTGCGTACTGACAATCGTTATAAAACCCACCCCGTGCCGCAAAAATGGGGTTATGTAAGCATGGTAAGCTACCCGATCATTCTGGGCGATGATGAAGTGGTCGGCACGCTTTGTGGCTTTAACAATGAATCCACCCCTCTCAACAACGATGACATCCGCATGTTCGAATTTTTTGCGGGCATGTTTGCGTATGATCTGGCGAAATCTTCCTCAACACAGCAAGAATGAACGCTCTATTTAATAAATAGAATTCACGTTCAACTCATCCGCTTGCGGGACTGCCTGCTCCGGAAACATATCAACGCTGGGCTCGGGCATTTCCGTGTTTAACGCCGGCTGTGCGGGCTGCACTGGTTGAGGCGCCACAGGCACAACGGGCACGATCTCTTCCTTCGGCGTGTTTTCCTTTACCACAACCACTTTGGGCGTGACGAGCAATTCGCTTACCGGCACCAGCTCTATTCCTTTTGCCGCCAATGTCGGAATCCACGCACGCAAACCTTCGATCGTGAATGATTTCGGATGGCCGATGGCGATCGCATAGCCTTTGCGCTTGGCCACACGTTCGACTTGCGCCAACGCCTTGTCCACGAACGCGCGGCTTTCGACATGGTCCAGAAACACATCGCGCTCAGCATACGGCACACCCGCCGCCGCCGCCTCGTGCGCGGCCACAGATGTCTCGATGGTTTTGGAATCCAGGAAAAACAATTTCCGCTCCGACAACATCCCCATCAACTGGTCCATCTTCGCCTTGTCCTGCGTCAGGCGGCTGCCCATGTGGTTGTTGATCCCAACATAGCCGTCAAAGCTTTCCAGCATCACCTTAAACGCCGCGTCAAATTCTGATGCATTCATCTTTGCCTTCAACCCGCCGGGGCCGATATTCAAATTGGCGTCCATCGCCTCCATCGGCGTGTGGATGATAAGCGTGTGCCCCTTCGCCTTTCCGGCTTTGGCCAGATCGCGCGTGCGCGGCGCGTATGGAAGGAAGGCGAGCGTGATCGGCGCCGGTAAATCGATCACCTGCTTCGAATGCTTCACATCCATGCCAAGATCGTCGATGACAATGGCAATCTTCGCAGCGCCCGTCACATGCGGCTTTTGCAGTTCCGGCAATTTTGCGGGCGGCTTGGGTATAATCTCCGGCTCCTTCGGCTTTTCGACCACCACAGGCGGTGCGGGCGGTGTTTCCGGCAATTGCTCGAAATACGCGCCTTCCGGCGGCTCCACCCGTACGGGCGGCGTTTTCGGCTTTTCCGGCTCCGCGAGCCGCTCTTCCGTCTTTTCTATACGTTTTGCCTCTTCTATGTACGAACGCTGTCCGCCGAAAATAAACTGATCGGCGAGAAGCATAAAAACGATGGCGATAAAGACAAACCGGAGGGTTCCGGTCCTGAAGAGGTTTTTCATGGCCCGGATCGTACCAATTGGCTGGACTTCCCGCCAGCCCCCCGTGTATCGTACGCCCCGATGATTTTGTTAATAGATAACTATGACAGCTTTACCTACAACCTCGTGCAGTATCTCGGCGATCTGGGCGCGGATGTGGTCGTACACCGGAACGACAAGATCACGGTGGACGAAGCCTTCGCGCTGAAGCCATCCGCCGTCGTTATCTCCCCCGGCCCGTCCGATCCCGACCATGCCGGTATTTGCCTCGATATGATCAAAGCCTGCGCGGAAAAACATCTGCCGTTGTTTGGCGTCTGCCTCGGCATGCAGGCCATGGGACAGGCGTTTGGCGGCGACGTCATCCGCGCACCCGAGCCTCTGCACGGCAAGATTTCGAACATCAGCCACGAAGGCAAGAGCGTGTTCGAAGGGCTTCCCACACCGTTCGAAGCCACGCGTTATCACTCCCTCATCGTCGATCGCAAGACATTGCCGGACACGCTTGAAATCACCGCCGAAACGAGCGATGGCCTAATCATGGGCCTCGCCCACAAAACCGCGCCGATACACGGCGTGCAATTCCATCCAGAATCCATCTCGACCGAACACGGTCACAAGATGATCGAAACCTTCCTGAAGCTTGCATGACTGATTTCAACGACTATCTGAACAAAGCTTCCGAAGGCCATGTTTTTACCGAAGAAGAGATGGCCGCCTGTATCGAATCCCTGATGCAGGGCAATGTCGGTGCGGATGACGCCGCCGCATTTTTGACCGCCATCGCCCGCCGCGGCGAGCAGGCACCGGAAATCGCCGGTGCCGCCAAAACCATGCGCAAGCTGGCC